>NZ_JAAAHR010000001.1:0-134390 GCF_009908215.1 Nonomuraea sp. K271
GGTTCGGGGATCGGGCTGGCGACGTCGCGGGCGTTCGCGGTGCACGGCGCCGAGGTGGTCTGCGCGGACCTCGACCTTGCCGCCGCCCGGCGGGCCGCCGAGGCGATCGGCAAGGACCTCGGGGGTACGGCTCACGCAGCGCGGGTCGATGTGGCGGATATGGATCAGATGGAGGAGTTCTCGCGAAATATCATCGCTCAATATGGCGTGCCGGACATTGTGGTGAACAATGCCGGAATCGCGGTCATCGGGTCGTTTCTCGACCACACCGTGGACGACTGGCGCAGGACCATCGACATCAACCTGTGGGGCGTCGTGCACGGGTGCCGCCTGTTCGCCGCCGCCATGGTCGAACGCGGCCAGGGCGGCCACATCGTCAACGTCGCCTCGCTGGCCGCCTTCGCTCCCTCCCGGCTGCTGCCCGCGTACTCCGCCTCGAAGGCCGCGGTGAAGATGCTCAGCGACTGCCTGCGAGCCGAGCTGGCCGGGCACGACATCGGGGTCAGCGCCATCTGCCCGGGCTTCGTCTCCACGGCCATCGCCCGCAACGCCACGTACACCGGCGTGGACCTGCACGACGACGCCGTACGCGGCCTGGCGCGGCGCGGATATCCACCCGAGCGCGTGGCCGCGTACGTGTTGCGTGCGGTGCACAGGAATCAGGCGGTTGTTCCGGTCAACATGGAGGGAAAGATCGGATATACCCTGTCACGCATTTCGCCACGGGCGATGCGCGGGCTCGCACGGTTGACGGGAACCCGTCGGTATCCGCAAATCGGAGGTAACGAACTACCGTACGGGAGAAGATGAATCCGTGTCCTCGCCGCAAATCGAAGAAGACTGCAGCCAGCCCAAAGCACTCAGGCGGCAACCCGCACAACGCCGCAGCGCCCGGCGCGTCGAGCGGATGCTCGACGCCTGCGCCGAGCTGCTCGACGAGATCGGGTACGAAGCCCTGTCCACCACGCGCATAGCCGAGCGGGCGGGCGTGGCGATCGGGTCGGTCTACCAGTTCTTTCCCGACAAGCGCGCGATCACGCAGGAGCTCACCCGGCGCAACGTCGAGGAGTTCGTCCGACGGGTCGACCGCAAGTTCCTGGAGGAGGACCACCGGGGGTGGTGGGAGGCGGTCGACGCGATCATCGACGAATACGTCGACATGCACCGCACGGTCGCCGGCTTCAAGAGCCTGCACTTCGGTGACGTCGTCGACCTCAACCTGCTCGACTCCGACTCCGACAACAACACCGTGATCGCCGGCCGGCTGCGCGGGCTGTTCCTGAAGGAGTTCGGGCTGGCCGACAGCCCCGACCTCGATCTCGCGGTGCTGGTGGCGGTCGAGGCGGGCGACGCCGTGCTGAAACTGGCCTTCCGCCGCGACCCCGACGGTGAGCCGGAGATCATCGAGGCGGCCAAACACCTGATCCGCGGCTTCCTCTCCCGCCAGCTGCGGTCCTGGTCGCCGCACGACTGAGCGGTCAGTGGCCGCCCGCGTGCGGTGGCTCCGTCACCATGCCGGGCAGCCACGCCGGCACGTCGTCCACCCATTGCCGCCGATGGCCGAGCGCGGCCGTCGGCACGTCCTCATAGCCGGGCGCGGCAGGCGTGCGCACGCACGGACCCGGGTAGGAGACGGGACGCGCGTCCCTGGCCTCCCTGATGTGCAGCCGGGTCTCCAGGGCGCGCAGGCTGCGCTCCGCCGACTCGATGGCCTCCAGACGGGCCGACAGATAACCGGCGAGACCGGGGACGAGGGCCGACAACACGACAGCGCAGGCCAGCGTGAAGGTCATCTGCTTGGACACGCCCATCACGGCCCCCTTCGCTCGCTTGACAGCAGAGCACCTGCTATATGCCCTGTGACCTGCATGAACACGCGCAGGAGGCGCAGGATTGGGCGAGTCGTTACCGTTTTGTAAGTGTGCGGATTGACCAGGCAAACGACCGGACGGCTCGGTAGTCTCGCGGTGTGGCGCATGTGACCCGTGAGCACCTTGATCGTCTGCTTGAGCAGGCTCTATTGGCCGACGACCACGATTCCCTGGCCAGTCGGCTCTACGACGTCGCGCTCGACTATTCCTCGGGCGACGTCTCCCGGGCTTCCATCCTGGTCCTCGCCGCCGAGGAGTGGCGAGCGGCGGGCCAGCCGGCGCGCGCGATGGAGTGTTTCCAGCGCGCGGTCGAGGACGGTGGCGAGGCGGGTTTCGATCCGCGTGCCGGCATCGCCGACACGCTGTTCGAGCTCGACAGGCACGACGAGGCGAGGGAGGTCATCGAGACG
The DNA here is from genome assembly GCF_009908215.1 of Nonomuraea sp. K271. Taxonomy (NCBI): domain Bacteria; kingdom Bacillati; phylum Actinomycetota; class Actinomycetes; order Streptosporangiales; family Streptosporangiaceae; genus Nonomuraea; species Nonomuraea sp. K271. Next base: position 2,282 of record NZ_JAAAHR010000001.1, read on the forward strand.
ATACGCGCCGAGGGCAACGTCTCCACGGCGACCGCTCACACGATCGCCGAGACGCTCGTCGCCTACGGAGATCTCCGCGGTGGCCTCGAATGGGCCACCCAGGCGGTCCTCGACTGTGACGAGAACGACCCCGAGCAGGTGGCGCTGCTACGCACCCGCTACCGCATCAGGGTCGATCTCGGGCTCCCCGAGGACGAGCTCGACGAGATGGTCTCCTGAGGCGATCGCCCTCGCGCGACGTCGCGGCCCGTCCCCGGGCGAGGCCGCCGGTGGCCGGAGGTCACTGCACCATGCCCGCGTGAAGAGGGCCACTGAAGCTCCTGTGACAGACGATGACGAAGGGGCCGCGCCCCGATGGCCGCGGCCCCTTCGTCATGGGGATCCGGGCGCGGCAGGCACGTTCCGCGCCCGGACGGGAGGGTCGGCGTACGGTGTGCTCACCGCAGCCCGAGACCGTCGGTGAGCCCCGTGACGCCCTGCACCGGGGACCGTCCGCCGGTCAGCATCGACGTTCCCTCGACGCTCTCCACCGCCTTCGGCAGCAGCACGCCGATGACGTCCTCGCCGACCTCGCGGACGGGCTTGTCGAGGTCCTTCGGCGCCCGGATGTCCCTGCCCCCGATGCGGTTGCTGTGGGTGGCCTGACCGAGCGACATCTCGGCCGGCAGCTTGGCCAGCAGCGGCGTCTCGGGCAACGACGGCAGCGAGGGCAGCGCCGGCACGCTCGACATGGTCGACATGTCTCTCATGCCGGTCCGGCCTGGCACCGCGGGGAACACCGCGGGCGAGGCGGAGGTCAGCATGGGCATGCCCCAGGTCGCCGCGACCCCGCCGATGTCGGTGCCGCCCAGCGCCGACCTTCCCGCCGCCAGCCCGGTCAGGCCCAGCTGCCTGGCCAGCTTCCCGGTCGCCGTGGCCAGCTTGCCCGACTCCTCGGCGACCACCCGGCTGCTGCCCGAGCCGCCGTCGTTGATGTTCACCCTCGACTGCTCGTGGCAGAAGGACAGGGCCGAGTCGGGCGAGATCACGACCGGCTTGGTGTTCGCGCAGGAGTCAGCCGTCGAGGGGGCCGCGGCCCACCACGTGACACCAGCGGTCACCGCGGCCACCGCGAGGATGCTTCGGACTTTCTGGGATGACACTGCACGTCCCCCTGATCAATTGCGCTGATCTGACGAACGCTGAACGTAGCCAGCCGTCCGCCCGCGGGAGTGCGGCTTGTCCGAAGTGTGGGGCGAACCTTACCAATCCCCGTGCCCCATGACCGCGGCATGACACGCCGGGAGCCCGGAGACCGATCGGATCTCCGGGCTCCCGGCCGGGCCTCAGCCGCGCTGGATGAGCAGCGCGTCGTCGCCGAGCTCCACCAATACCTTGTCGCCGTCGGCGATCTCGCCCGACAACACCGCCTTGGCCAGCTTGTCGCCGATGGCCGACTGGACCAGGCGGCGCAGCGGGCGGGCGCCGTACATCGGGTCGTAGCCCGTCAGCGCCAGCCACTCGCGGGCCGCCGGCGTGACCTCCAGCGTCAGCCTGCGGTCGGCCAGGCGCTGCGCCAGGCGGTCGACCTGCAGGTCGACGATCCGCGCCAGTTCCTCGGAACCGAGCGCGTCGAACAGGATCACGTCGTCGAGCCGGTTGAGGAACTCCGGCTTGAACGAGTTGCGCACCGCCCCCATGACCGCCTCGCGCTTGGCGCCGTTCTCCAGAGCGGGATCGACGAGGAACTGGGAGCCGATATTGGAGGTGAGGATCAGGATCGTGTTGCGGAAGTCGACCGTACGGCCCTGGCCGTCGGTCAGCCGCCCGTCGTCGAGCACCTGCAGCAGGATGTCGAACACCTCGGGGTGGGCCTTCTCCACCTCGTCGAGCAGCACCACGGTGTACGGGCGCCGCCTGACGGTCTCGGTGAGCTGGCCGCCCTCCTCGTAGCCGACATAGCCTGGAGGCGCTCCGACGAGCCTGGCCACGCTGTGCTTCTCGGAGTATTCGCTCATGTCGATGCGGGTCATCGCCCGCTCGTCGTCGAACAGGAACTCCGCCAGCGCCTTGGCCAGCTCGGTCTTGCCCACACCGGTCGGCCCGAGAAACAGGAACGAACCCGTCGGCCTGTCGGGGTCGGCGATGCCGGCCCGGCTGCGGCGTACGGCGTCGGAAACGGCCTGTACGGCCCGCTGCTGGCCGATGAGCCGCTTGCCCAGCTCATCCTCCATGCGCAGCAGCTTGGCCGTCTCCGCCTCCAGGAGGCGCCCGGCGGGGATGCCGGTCCACGACGAGATCACCTCGGCGATGTCGTCGGCCCCGACCTCCTCCTTGACCATGGTGTCGTCGGGCTGCGCGGCCTCGGAGGCGGACTTGAGCGCCTGCTCCAGCCGGGGCACCTCGGCGTACATCAGCCGCGACGCGACCTCGAAGTCGCCGTCGCGCTGCGCCCGCTCGGCGGCGCTCCTGGCCTCGTCGAGCTGCTTCTTCAGCTCACCGACCTTGTTGAGCCCCGCCTTCTCGTGCTCCCAGCGGCCGACGAGGGCGTTGAGCTCCTCCTGGCGGTCGGCCAGCTCCTGGCGCAGGCGTTCGAGCCGCTGCACGGAGGCCTCGTCGGTCTCCTTCGACAGCGCCAGCTCCTCCATCTTCATCCGGTCGACGTTGCGCTGGAGCTGGTCGATCTCCACGGGACGGGAGTCGATCTCCATGCGCAGCCGCGAGGCGGCCTCGTCGACCAGGTCGATGGCCTTGTCGGGGAGGAAACGGTTGGTGATGTAGCGGTCGGACAGCGCGGCGGCGGCCACCAGCGCGCCGTCGGAGATCTGCACCTGATGGTGGGCTTCGTAGCGGCCCTTGAGCCCGCGCAGGATCGCGATCGTGTCCTCGACCGTGGGCTCGCCCACGTAGACCTGCTGGAAGCGGCGCTCCAGCGCGGGATCCTTCTCGATGCGCTCGCGGTATTCGTCGAGCGTGGTCGCGCCGATCATGCGCAGCTCGCCGCGGGCCAGCATGGGCTTGAGCATGTTGCCGGCGTCCATCGCGCCCTCGGCGGCTCCCGCGCCGACGACGGTGTGCAGCTCATCGATGAACGTCACGATCTGCCCGTCGCTCTCCTTGATCTCGGAGAGCACGGCCTTCAGCCGCTCCTCGAACTCGCCGCGGTATTTCGCGCCGGCCACCATCGCGCCCAGGTCGAGCGCGATGAGCCGCTTGTTGCGCAGCGACTCGGGGATGTCGCCGGCCACGATGCGCTGGGCCAGCCCCTCCACGACGGCGGTCTTGCCGACGCCGGGCTCCCCGATGAGCACCGGGTTGTTCTTGGTGCGGCGGCTGAGCACCTGGATGACGCGGCGGATCTCGGAGTCGCGGCCGATGACCGGGTCGAGCTTGCCGCCCCTCGCGCGCTCGGTCAGGTCGACGCCGTATTTCTCCAGCGCCTGGTAGGTGTCCTCAGGGGTCTCGCTGGTGACGCGGGCATGGCCGCGTACTTTCTCGAAGGCGTCGAGCAGCGCCTGCGGCGTGGCACCCTGCGACTTCAGCAGGTCGGCCACGGGGCCGCCGTCGGTGGCCAGGCCCACCAGCAGGTGCTCGGTCGAGACGTAGAGGTCTTCGAGGCGGTTGGCGTGCTGGGCCGCGGTGTTCATCACCGTCAGGAGGTGGCGCGAGCTCGACGGCGCCCCCACCGTAGCGCCCTGCGCCTTCGGCAGCGCCGCGAGCTGCTCCTCAGCGCGCGTCCGCAGCGCACGCCAGTCGGCGCCGACGGCTTCGAGCAGCGGCACGGCCGTGCCGCCGGTCTGGGAGAGCAGCGTGGTCAGCAGGTGAACGGGGGCGATCTCGGGATTGCCCTCGGCGGCGGCACGCCGCATGGCGCCCGAGAGCGCTTCCTGGCTCTTCTGGGTGAGCTTGTAGTCCATCGTTCTAGGCCCCCGGTGGCAGCTCGTAGCGGATCAGCGCTCGGACCATCCGCATCTCGGCACGCAGGCGGTGAACCTCCTCCCGCAGCCGCAGTGCTTCGTTCTCGAGCTCGAGAATCCGCTTGATGCCCGCGAGGTTGATGCCCTCCTCCTGGGAGAGCCGCTGCACCTCGCGGAGCTGGATGATGTCGCGTGTCGAGTAGAGGCGGCCGCGCCCCGCGGTGCGGCCGGGGCTGACCAGCCCCAGCCGGTCGTACTGGCGCAGGGTCTGGGGGTGCAGCCCCGACAGCTGCGCGGCCACCGAGATCACATAGACGGGTGTGTCATCTGACAGGTCGAAATAGTTGGCGTCCATCGGCTACTCGCTTCTGGCTCGCTGAATGAGCTCAGCGCGTGGGTCCTCGCCGGCGTTCGCGGTGCTGAACTCGGTGAGGAGCTCGCGCGACTTGTCGTCGAGCGTGTTCGGCACCACCACTTCGACCGTCGCGAGCAGGTCGCCCTTGGTGCCGTCTTTGCGGGTGACGCCCCTGCCCCGCACGCGGAACGTGCGGCTGTTGGGCGTGCCCGCGGGGATGCGCAGCGTCACCGGCATGCCCTTGAGGGTGGGCACCTTGATCTCGGCGCCCAGAGCGGCCTCCGTGAACGTCACCGGCACGGTGATCGTCAGGTTGTCGCCCGACCTGCCGAACACGGCATGCGGTTTGACGTGCGCCAAGATGTAGAGGTCGCCGGCGGGGCCGCCGTTCTCGCCCGGGCCTCCCTTGCCCTTGAGCTTGACCCGCTGGCCGTCGGCCACCCCTGCGGGGATGCGGGCCTGGATGGTGCGGGTGCTCTTGGCCCGGCCGCTGCCCTCGCACACGGGGCAGGGGTCGTCCACGATCAGCCCGCGGCCCTTGCAGTCGCGGCAGGGCTCGGAGAAGGCGAAGTTGCCCAGGTTGCGACTGGCCGCCCCGGTGCCCTCACAGGTGGGACAGACCCTCGGTGTCGTGCCCGCCCTCGCGCCCGTGCCGGTGCACGCGCCGCAGGCGGCCGAACTCGTGAGCCTGAGCGACACGGTGGTGCCCTCGGCCGCTTCGGTGAACGTCAGCGTCACCTCGGACTCCACGTCCTGGCCGCGCCGCGGCCTGGACGTGGTCGAGGTGCGGGTGGAGCCGCCCCGGTTGAACAGCCCGCCGAACAGGTCGCCGAGCCGGTCACCCGCGCCTCCGCCCGAACCCGGCTGCGCCGTGCCGCCGAACAGGTCGCCGAAGTCGAACGGGAACCCGCCACCACCGCCGCCGGGTCGCTGGCCCCCCACCCCGGACCCGAACAGCGTGCGCGCCTCGTCGTATTCCTTGCGGCGCTTGCTGTCGGACAGGACGTCGTAAGCCTCGGAGATCTCCTTGAACTTGGTCTCCTTGGTCGCGTCGCCCTTGTTGGTGTCGGGGTGGTATTGCCTGGCCAGCTTCCGGTAAGCCTTCTTGATCTCTTCGGCGGTGGCGGTCTTGGGCACACCAAGGACGGCGTAGTAGTCCTTCTCCAAGTAGTCCTTGGTGCTCATCTACGGCCCTTCGTCCTAGTGTCAGTTGTCGTCGTCATCGGACGCAGGAGGGGCGTCCTCGGGTTCGGCGACGGCCACCCGCGCCGGGCGCAGCACCCTGTCACCCATCCGGTATCCGAGCTGCAGCACCTCGATGGCGGTCGGCTCGGTCACCTCGGTGGAGTAGCTGTGCATCAGCGCCTCGTGGACCGTCGGGTCGAACGGGTCGCCCTTCTGTCCGAACGGGCTGAGCCCCAGCTTGGTGAGCGCCGCTTCCAGGGCCTCCGCCACTTTCGCGAAACCTCCGGTCAGCTCACCGTGCTCACGGGCTCTTCCGATGTCGTCGAGCACGGGCAGGAGCTCCGTCAGCGCCCCGGCGACCGCCTGCTCACGGACCACCACGCGGTCGCGTTCGACGCGCCTGCGGTAGTTGGTGTATTCGGCCTGCAGCCGCTGCAGGTCGGCGGTCCGCTCGGCGAGCTGGGCCGCCAGCTCGCCGTTCTGCGCCTCCGGCGCCTCGGCGGGCGCCTCCTGCTCGGCGGCCGGGGCGTCGCGCACCTGGCCCGTCTCGGGATCGATCTTCCGGTTGTCGCGGATCACTGGCTCCTCGTGCCCGTTTTCACGCGGCGGCATCACTGGTCCTTCTTCGGCTGGTCTTCGTCGACGATCTCGGCTTCGACCACGTCGTCATCGGCCTTCTGGCCCTCCTGGCCGGACGTGGCGTCCTGCGGGCCGCCCTCGCCGCCGGCCTGCTGGCCCTGGCTCTGGGCGTAGATCGCCGAACCCATCTTCTGGCTGACGGTGGCGAGCTTCTCCGCCGAGGTGCGGATGACGTCGGTGTCGGTGCCCTCCAGAGCCTTCTTCAGCTCGGTCAGGGCGTCGTTGACCTCGGTCTTGACGTCGGCCGGAACCTTGTCGTCGTTCTCGCGGAGGAACTTCTCCGTCTGGTAGGCGAGCCCGTCGGCGTTGTTGCGGACCTCGGCCTCCTCGCGGCGCTTCTTGTCCTCCTCGGCGTACGACTCGGCCTCGCGCATCATCCGCTCGATGTCGTCCTTCGGCAGCGCGGAGCCGCCGGTGATCGTCATCGTCTGCTCCTTGCCCGTTCCCAGGTCCTTGGCGGAGACGTTGACGATGCCGTTGGCGTCGATGTCGAAGGTGACCTCGATCTGCGGGATGCCGCGCGGCGCCGGCGCGATGCCGGTCAGCTCGAACGTGGCCAGCTTCTTGTTGTAGGAGGCGATCTCACGCTCGCCCTGGTAGACCTGGATCTGCACCGACGGCTGGTTGTCCTCGGCCGTGGTGAAGACCTCGGAGCGCTTGGTCGGGATCGTCGTGTTGCGCTCGATGATCTTCGTGAAGATGCCGCCCTTGGTCTCGATGCCCAGCGACAGCGGGGTCACGTCGAGCAGCAGGACGTCCTTGACCTCGCCCTTGAGCACACCGGCCTGCAGGGCGGCGCCGATGGCGACGACCTCGTCCGGGTTGACGCCCTTGTTGGGCTCCTTGCCGCCGGTCAGCTCCTTCACCAGTTCGGACACGGCGGGCATGCGGGTCGAGCCACCGACGAGCACCACGTGGGCGATGTCGGCGACCTTGATGCCGGCGTCCTTGATGACCTGGTTGAACGGGCCCTTGGCGCGCTCGAGCAGGTCGGCCGTCATCCGCTGGAACTCCGCGCGCGTCAGCTTCTCGTCGAGGTGCAGCGGGCCCTCGGCCGAGGCCGTGATGTAGGGCAGGTTGATGTTGGTCTCGGACTGGCTGGACAGCTCGATCTTGGCCTTCTCCGCCGCCTCGCGCAGGCGCTGCAGGGCCATCTTGTCCTTGGCCAGGTCGACGCCGTGGGCGTTCTGGAAGCGCTTGACGAGCTCGTCGACGACGCGCTGGTCCCAGTCGTCGCCACCGAGGTGGTTGTCACCGGAGGTGGCCTTGACCTCGACGAAGCCGTGGCCGTCCTCCTGGCCGACGTCGAGCAGCGACACGTCGAAGGTGCCGCCACCGAGGTCGAAGACCAGGATGGTCTGGTCCTGCTCCTTGTCGAGCCCGTAGGCGAGGGCCGCGGCGGTCGGCTCGTTGATGATGCGGAGCACGTTGAGGCCCGCGATCGTGCCGGCCTCCTTGGTGGCCTGCCGCTGGGCGTCGTTGAAGTAGGCCGGGACGGTGATCACGGCGTCGGCGATCTTCTCGCCGAGATAGGCCTCGGCGTCCTGCTTGAGCTTCTGCAGGACGAAGGCGCTGATCTGCTGCGGCGAGAACTTCTTCCCGTCGATCTCCTGGGACCAGGCGGTGCCCATCTCCCGCTTGACCGACCGGATCGTCCGGTCCACGTTGGTGACCGCCTGGCGCTTGGCGACCTCGCCGACCAGGACCTCGCCGTTCTTTGCGAAGGCGACCACGGACGGCGTGGTCCGCGAGCCCTGCGCGTTGGCGATGACGGTGGGCTCACCGCCCTCGAGGATCGAGACGACAGAGTTGGTCGTCCCAAGGTCGATACCTACCGCACGTGCCATGAGTGAGTCCTCGTAGTCAAAGTTGAGTCGGTCAGACTCAAGCTAACGGATATGTGTCTTCTTTGGCAAACGACTTGAGCCTACTCGACTCAACCCTCATGAGCGCCGATACATTCCCGCAATAAGGGCCCACATCACGCGCAACGGTGCAGAAGGGCCAGGGGTTCCGCGCACAGCGAACCCCCGGCATCGTGGGTGCGTTGCCGGGGGTTCGCGGGCCGGAAGGCGGTCGTTACGGCTTGGCGCCGTCCACGACCTTGCGCTTGCCGAGGGGCTTCTTCAGCTTGACCGTGGTGGTCTTCTCGATTGCGATCATGATGCAGGAGACGTTCTCGGCCTTGGGCGACGTGCCCTCGTACAGGGTGACCGTGACGCGCTTGGACGTCTCCTTGACCTTGACGCGGTCCAGCACCGTGCAGGGCTCCACTCCCGACTGCCACGTCAGCTGGAGCTTCTTGCCCTTGGAGGCTGGCTTGGCCTTGGTCCAGCGGGCCTTGTGCACGTTGATGGCGTTGCCTGTCGGCTTGACCTGCTTGGGCGCCTTCGAGGGCGCCTTGCTGGGCGTGGTGCCGACCGGGTTGGACACGACGGGCGGCTTGTCCTGGCTGGGGGAGGAGGCACGCTCGGCAGGCTGGGCCGTGCCGCAACTCGTCGCCAGCATCAGACATCCGGCCAGAAGGGTCGCTGTCATTGTCCGCATACCCCTACGACGGATCCCGCCGGTCGCCGGTTCACCATAGTGTGGTCCTGTGCTCCGTCAGGCATTGCTCGCTGTCTCCAAGAGCCGGCGCGCCGAGCGCGTCATCACCACGTCGCCGCTGACCGCGGACGTGGTCAGGCGCTATGTCGCCGACGACGTCGGCGCCGCCGTCGACCGGCTGTCCCGCAAGGGCCTGCGCGTCTCCGTCGACCACCTCGGCGAGGAGGTGACCGGCCGCTCGCAGGCCGAGAGCACCGTGACCGCATACCTGTCGCTGCTCCGCCTGCTGCCTCCGGGCGCCGACGTCTCGGTCAAGCTCACGGCGCTCGGGCTGAGGCTGTCGGAGGAGCTCGCGTTCGACCACGCCGCGGCCATCTGCAGGGCCGCCGCGGCCAGGGACGTCACGGTGACGCTCGACGCGGAGGAGCACGACACGATCGCCAAACTGCACGCCGTGCATGTCGCGCTGCGCAAGGAGCACCCGGACGTCGGCGTGGTGGTGCAGGCCTACCTGCCCGACTCGCTCGACCGCTGCGAGCAGCTCGGCGACGCCAGGGTGCGGCTGTGCAAGGGCGCCTACACCGCTCCCGGCGCCTACTCCTCGACCGCCGACATCGACCGTTCGTTCGTACGCTGCCTGAAGGTGCTGATGGCCGGCGCCGGCCATCCGATGGTCGCCACCCATGACCCCAGACTCGTGCGCATCGCCTCGACGCTCGCCGTGCTCGACGGGCGCGACCCGACCGGCTTCGAATATCAGATGCTCTACGGCGTGCGCCCCGACGAGCAGGCCCGCCTGGCGGCACTCGGATTCACGGTGCGCGTCTACGTCCCCTACGGCGCCGACTGGTATCCCTACCTCATGCGCCGCCTGGCGGAGCGCCCCCGCAACCTGGCCTTCTTCCTGCGCTCCCTGCTCTCACGGGGCTAGCCCGCCGGTAAGCTGCATCAGCGTCTATTCCTCGAGGGGCGGAAATGATCGCGATTCTGGGCACGGGCAAGATGGGCGAGGCGCTGCTGTCCGGGCTGCTGCGCGCCGGCTTCAAGCCCGGCGACATCATGGTGACCACGCGCAGGGCCGAGCGGGCGCAGGCACTGCGCGAGTCCTACGGCGTGCGCACCGTCCCCAACGTCGAGGCGGCCAAGGCGGCCGACACGCTGATCCTGGCCGTCAAGCCCCAGGACATGGCCACGCTGCTGGCCGAGATCGCCCCCTGCGTGCCCGCCGACCGCCTGGTGATCACCGCCGCGGCCGGCATCACGACGTCGTTCGTGGAGCAGCGGCTCGGCGTGGACGTGCCGGTGGTCCGGGTGATGTCCAACACGCCGATCAGGTTCGACGAGGCGATGAGCGTCATCTCGGCGGGCGCGCACGCGGGCGAGGAGCACCTCAGGCTCACCGAGGCGCTGCTCAGCCCCGTCGGCAAGGTGCTGCGCATCCCCGAGTCGCAGCAGGACGCCGCCACCGCGCTCTCCGGCAGCGGCCCCGCCTACTTCTTCTACCTCGTCGAGGCCATGGTCGACGCGGGCATCCTGCTCGGCATGCCGCGGGCTGCCGCGCTCGACATGGTCACCCAGTCCATCGTCGGCGCCGCCGTGATGTTGCGCGACTCCGGCGAGCACCCGGTGATCCTGCGCGAGGCCGTCACCTCTCCCGGCGGCACCACGATCGCGGCCATCGCAGAGCTGGAGCGCCACAGCGTGCGGGCCGCGTTCCTGGCCGCCATCGAGGCGGCCCGCGACCGCGGCCGCGAACTCGCCTCCGGCTGACCGCTCACGCGTCGCGCCGCCGCAGCAACACGGCGCCGGCGACCAGGGCCACGGCGATCCAGGCCATGTAGACGCCGAAGCCGCTCCACGCGCCGAGGTGCTCGTTGCCGTGGCCCGTCACGACCAGCATGCCCGCGTTCGTGGTGAAGTGCGCGGCCACGACATCGCCCCACTGCCCGGGAAGCTGGTTCGTCACAGGGGGGACCACCAGGATCAGCGCGATGACCGACACCACGGCACCGGGCGTGTGCCGGATCAGCGTGCCGAGCCCGAGCCCGAACAGGCCGCACGCGGTCAGGTAGAGAGCCGAGCCCAGAGCGACCTGGACGGCGGCGCCCGCGTCGAACGACGCCGGCTGGGAGATCGCCAGGCCGATGGCGAGCGTGCAGGCCAACGCGAGCGTGCAGACCACCATCGAGGTCACGGCGAACACCACGACCTTGCCGGTCAGCAGGGAGAGGCGCCTCGGCACGGCCATGAGCGAGACGCGGATGGCCCCCGTACGGTACTCGCTGGAGATCACCAGGACACCGAGCGCGGCCATGGGCAGCGAGGCGAGCATCACGCCGCCCAGGCTCAGCGAGATCGCCCGCGCCCCGTCTACCGGATCGTCGGCCGTGCCGTTGAGCAGGGCGGACATGCCCAGCAGCAACAGCACCGCGATGGCCAGCGTCCACACCGTGGAGCGCACCGAGCGGATCTTGGTCCATTCGGACCTGAGGATGTCGATCATGAGGTGAACTCCAGGCTGTCCTTGGTCAGTTCCATGTACGCCGCCTCCAGCGACGGCTGCACGAACGTCAGCTCCTCCAGCGGGATCCCGGCCCGCGCGGTGAGCGTGCCGATCTCGACCGGGCTCATCGCGGTCACCCGGAGGTGGTCGTGGTGGAGCTCGCCCACCTTGATCAGCTCGGCGACCTCGGCCAACCGGGGCGAGCGCACCCGTACGTACCCCTGCGAACTGCGCCCGATGAACTCCCGCACGCTCGTGTCGGCGATCAGCGTGCCCCTGCCGATCACGATCAGGTGGTCGGCGGTCTGCGCCATCTCGCTCATCAGGTGGCTGGAGACGAACACCGTACGGCCCTCGGCCGCCAGTCCGCGCATGAACGTGCGGATCCACAGGATGCCGTCGGGGTCGAGCCCGTTGACCGGCTCGTCGAACAGCAGGATCTCCGGGTCGCCGAGCAGCGCGGCGGCGATGCCCAGGCGCTGCGACATGCCCAAGGAGAACCCGCCGATCCGGCGCCCCGCCACCTCGCGCAGGCCCACGGTCTCCAGCACCTCGTCCACGCGGCCGTTCGGAATGCCGTTGCTCTGGGCAATGGCCAGCAGGTGGTTGCGCGCGCTGCGCCCGCCGTGCACGGCCTTGGCGTCCAGCAGCGCGCCCACCTTGCGCAGCGGGTGTGTCAGCTCGGCGTACGGGAGCCCGTCCACGAGCGCCGAGCCGCCGGACGGCCGGTCGAGCCCCAGGATCATCCGCATGGTCGTGGATTTGCCGGCGCCGTTGGGCCCGAGAAAACCGGTCACCCGGCCGGGCTCGACGTCGAACGACAGGTCCGACACGGCGACCGTGCCGCCGTAGCGTTTGCTCAGGTTCGTTGCCCGTATCGCGGTCATGATCCCAGCGTGCCGTCGCCCGCGATCGTGCACCTCCTGCGCGGAACCGATTTCCGCGCGGGCGTCTGGGAGCCTGGTCCTACACTCCCGGTTGGACGAGCCCCGCCTCGTAGGCGACGATCACGGCCTGCGCCCGGTCCCTGACGCCGACCTTGGCGAAGAGGTTCGTCACGTGGTTCTTGACGGTGGAGGGGGAGACGGACAGGGCCGCGGCGATCTCGGCGTTCGAGCGGCCGCGGGCGATCAGCACGAGGATCTCGCGTTCGCGTTCCGTCAGGCCGGCGACCTCGGCCTGCACCGGCTCCCTGCGCCGCGGGGGATCCGCGTCCCGGCCGTCGGCGGCGCGTACGAACGTGCCGATCAGCCTGGTGAGCAGGCGCGGCGCGACGGCGGACTCGCCGCGGTGCACCACGCGCACGCCCTCGATCAGCTCCTCGGGGGAGACGTCCTTGGGCAGGAACCCGCCGGCCCCCGCCCTGAGCGCCGCGAGCACGTTCTCGTCCAGGTCGAACGTGCTCAGCGCGAGCACCCGGACCTCCGGCAGCTCCGCGGTGATCAGCTCGGTCGCGCCGACTCCGTCGAGGCCGGGCATGTGCAGATCCATCAGCACCACGTCGGGGCGCAGCCGTCGGCAAAGGTCCACCGCCCGAGCGCCGTCGCCGGCCTCGCCGACCACGCCCATGTCCGGCTGGGCGTCGAGCATCAGCTTGAAGCCCATGCGCACCAGCTCGTGGTCGTCGGCCAGCAGCACTTTGATCACGGTGTCTCCAGGGGGATGCGGGCGTGCACGCGGAAGCCTCCCTGCGGGGCGCGGGGCCCCGTGGAGAGCCGGCCGCCGCACAACGCCACCCGTTCGGCCATGCCCCCGAGCCCGAACCCCGGCGTCTCGGACCCCTTGGCGCTGCCGTCGTCGACCACCTCGACCTCCACGGCGTCCGGCTCGTACGCGAGCCGCACACTCGCCCGTGCGCCCGGCGCGTGCTTGCGCGTGTTGGTCAGCGCCTCCTGCACGATCCGGTAGACCGCGTGGTCCACGACGGCGGGCAGCGAAACGGGCTCGCCGGTCACGGTCAGGTGCGCGGGCAGCCCCGCCGACCTGGCCTGCTTGATCAGCGTGGGCAGCCGGTCGGCGCCCACCCCCGTGGCGGCGTCCGGCCCTTCGTGGCCGTCGGCCCTGAGCACGTCGAGCAGGCGGCGCATTTCGGACATCGCCTGGCGGGCGGTCTGCTCGGCGCTCTCCAGGGCGTTCCTGGTGACCTCCTGCTCGGCCGGGAGCGTGGCCCTGGCGCCGCCGACCAGGGCGTTGATCACCGTGATGTGGTGGGCGACCACGTCGTGCAGTTCCCTGGCGATGCGCCGCCGCTCGGCGCTGACCGCGGCGTCGGCGGCTTCGCGTCTGCCGCGTTCGTGCAGCTCGCTCCTCAGCCGGACGATCTGACCGATCCCGACGGGCACGCCGACGTTGAACAGGGCCATCACCCAGCCGCCGGTGACCTGGTCCAGCTCAAGCACCGTCGCGTACGCGGCGAACGCGCCCGCCGCGGCGATCGCGGTCGTGCGGCCGGCGGTGTAGCGGCCCAGGCTGTAGTAGGCGACGAGCGTGGGGACGTTGCTGGACGGCGTGACGTCCGTCGTCACGCCGACCACGTCGATCGCGGCGACCAGCGCGGTGACCAGAACCGGCCGGTGGCGCCGCATGAGCAGGACCACGACGGCGGCCAGGTAGGGCAGTGCGGTCAGGACCTGCGCGGTGTTCCCCATGGCGAGCATGACGGGAACCAGAAGGAGCCCGGGAAGGCCGAGCACGAGCACCAGCGTCCGGTCGAAGACCTTGGGACGCCGGAAGAAGCGGATGAGCCGGAGTAAGGATCGCGCTGGGCGCACGGTAAGACACTAAGTCACGATTCGGAGAGGCCGCGGGGAGATGTCCACCGGATGAACCCGGGCTACAACGCGATGTCTGCGCTGCGGTAACGTCGGCGGCAGAGGGCGATCGCGGAGGGGTGCATGAGCCAGTCGACACGGGTGATCTGGGACGACGCGCTCACCTCCTACGACTTCGGGCCCGGTCACCCGCTCGCCCCCGTGCGGGTGGAGCTGACCATGGCGCTCGCCCGCGAGCTCGGCGTGCTCGACAAGGTGGAGCCGGCCGGGTGCGTGCCCGCCACCGACGACGAGCTGGCCATGGTCCACGAGCGCCACTACATCGAGGCGGTCAGGCGCGTGTCCGCCGACGGCCGGCCCGACTTCGACGCCGGGCTCGGCACCACCGACAACCCGGCGTTCAAGGGAGTGCACGACGCCTCCGCGCTGATCGCCGGCGCCTCGCTGGCCGCCGCCCGCTCGGTCTGGGAGGGCTCGGCCGAGCACGCCGTCAACATCGCGGGCGGGCTGCATCACGCGATGCCCGCCATGGCCAGCGGGTTCTGCGTCTACAACGATCCGGCGCTGGCCATCGCGTGGCTGCTGCGCCAGGGCGCGAGCCGCATCGCGTACGTCGACGTGGACGTGCACCACGGCGACGGCGTGCAGGCGGTGTTCTACGACGACCCCAGGGTTCTGACGATCAGCCTGCACGAGAGCCCGCGCACGCTCTTCCCCGGCACCGGGTTCCCCGGCGAGACCGGCGCCGACGGCACGGCCGTCAACGTGGCGTTGCCCGCCGGCTGCGGCGACTCGGGCTGGCTGCGGGCCTTCGACGCGGTGGTGCCGCCGCTGCTGCACGAGTTCGGGCCGGAGATCCTGGTGACGCAGCACGGCTGCGACAGTCACGCGCTCGACCCGCTGGCCAACCTCATGCTGAGCGTCGACGGCCAGCGCACCGCCTACGCCGCCCTGCACCGCCTGGCCCATGAGACGGCGGGCGGGCGGTGGATCGCGACGGGCGGCGGCGGTTACGAGCTGGTGCAGGTGGTGCCGCGGGCGTGGACGCATCTCATCGCGGAGATCGCGGGCCATCCGATCGATCCGGCCACGCCGACGGGCGACGATTGGCGCGCGTTCGTACGCCGGCGCACCGGCGAGACGGCGCCGCTGACCATGACAGACGGTCGTCATCCGGAATTCAACGACCTTTCCGGTGGTTATGACCCATCTGACCCAATTGACCGCGCGATCATGGCGACCAGGAACGCGGTCTTCCCCCTGCACGGGCTCGACCCCCTGCCCTGACGAGGAAGAAAGCAGTGCTGAGCCGCGACGAACTCCGAGAGCACCTTGTCCGCAGCCGCATCGCCGGCGATGTCGCGACCTCCCGCGAGAACAACCTCGACCACTACAGTTCCCTGGCCAACGGCGATCCCTACTACATGCTGGGGCTGACGTTCGACCAGCCGTGGCCCTACCGCGACATCCTGGCGCTGATGGCGAAGTCCGCCGGTGTGGTCTCCGACCCGTCGCACCGCTGGGGCCAGGACACCATCGACCCCGACCTGACGATCGACGCGCTCGACGCCATGGCCGAGCGCGTCGCCCACGCGTTGTCGCGGCCCGACCCCGCCGTGTTGTTCGCCACCGGGCATCCGACCGGCCTGCTCGCCGTCCACCTGCCGCTGGCCAGGCTCTGCGTGGAGCGCGGCGCGCGGCTGCTGACCCCAGGAGAGGGCTGGACGTACACGGGGTCGGGGTTCGCCCGGCCGCGGCAGATCCGCTATCTGCAGGGCGTCGCGATGCTCGACGACAAGGGCGGGTTCGTGCACACCCACGACGCCGACCCGATGCGCCACATGCTCTCCGAGCTGCGCGGCGAGCTGCCCGACCTGGTTATCGCCGACCACGGCTGGGCAGGAGCGGCGGGAGAGGCAGGTGCGCCCACAGTGGGATTCGCCGACAGCAATGACCCGGGGTTGTTCGTCGGTGAGGCTGAAGGGAAGATTGACGTGGTTGTGCCACTTGACGACAATGTGCTACCGCGGCATTACACTCCGCTGACCGAGCGGCTCGTCACTCTGGTCTCACGAGCCCTTCGCGTCTAATTCGGTCATCCGCATACCGTCTTTTCGCGCCTGCATTCCAAGAGGCTCGCCGTCCCTTTGCCAACTTTTGGCAGAGCTCCGGCGACTCTTATGTGTGGCAACTTGGACAGTTCCAACGTCCGGGTGAGGTGCTCGACCCGGCGGCTGGCCAGCGACTTTGCTGGTTCGGCTGACAGGTGGCTCCGTCGACTGAGAAAATAGGGGGTTTGCGCACTCGGAGTCCCGACTTACGCTGACGGCAGTACACGTGCGTGAGCAATGGCACCAGTGGGGATAACCCGTAAACACGTGCGGAAGAGGCGTCCGATGGGTGCAGGCGAAAGACCTCTCAGTGAGGTGAAGTTCCTGACCGTGGCTGAAGTGGCGACGGTCATGAGGGTGTCCAAGATGACGGTGTACCGGCTCGTCCACTCTGGCGAGCTGCCGGCCATCAGAGTCGGCCGGTCGTTCAGGGTGCCTGAGCAGGCGGTACACGACTATCTGCGGGAGGCCTACATCGAGGCAGGTTAGCGTAGCGACGTGGACGACCACGCGGACGACCATGTCGTGAGTGCTGTCGCGGGAGAGGCCCGGTCGCCTGAGACGCGACCGGGTGCTCACCCCCCAATGGGCGATCTACCGCCGATCGCCGGTAGTCTGTGAGCCGGTGTGCGCTCGCACTCCGTTCAAGACTTTAGTCACGACCTGGGGGTCCCGTGGGCTCTGTGATCAAGAAGCGCCGTAAGCGGATGGCGAAGAAGAAGCACCGCAAGCTGCTCAAGAAGACGCGCATCCAGCGGCGCAACAAGAAGTAATCCCGACGCAGCTGCGAGGCGCTGATGACCCACACCGTGCTCGTCACCGGGGTCTCGCGCCACATCGGCGCCCGGGTGGCCAGCGTTCTGTCTGCCGACCCGGACATCAGCCGCGTCATCGGAGTGGACACCGTGCCGCCTCCCTCGCTCACGCGAGACGGCGGCATCTCGCTCGGACGTACGGAGTTCGTCCGGGTGGATCTGCGCAGCCCCGACATCGCCCAGGTGATCGCGGCCGCGGACATCGGCACCGTTGTGCACATGAGCCTCGTCAGCGCTCCGTCCAGGAGCGGCGGCAGGGCCGCCATGAAAGAGCACAACGTCATCGGCACCATGCAACTGCTCGGTGCCTGCCAGCGGTCGGCGACCGTGCGGCGCGTGGTGGTCCGCTCCACCACCGCCGTCTACGGCTCGTCGCCGCGCGATCCGGCGGTGTTCACCGAGGACCTGGAGCCGCACGACGGCCCCAGTCACGGCTATGCCAAAGACGCGGTCGAGGTCGAGGGCTACGTGCGGGGTTTCGCGCGGCGCCGCCCTGACGTGACGGTGTCGTTGCTGCGCTTCGCCAACTTCATGGGTCCCGGCGTCGACTCGCCGTTGACGCGCTACTTCACCCAGCCGGTGTTGCCGACCGTGCTCGGCTTCGACCCCCGGCTGCAGTTCGTGCACGAGGACGACGCGGTCGAGGTGCTGAGGCGGATGGCGACCGAGGATCACCCCGGCACGTACAACGTGGCCGGGGTGGGCGTGTTGCTTCTGTCGCAGTGCGCCAGGAGGGCGGGGCGGCCGTCGTTGCCGCTGCCCGCGCCCGCCTTCAAGACGCTGGGCAGCGCCGCGCGCGGGCTCGGGCTGGTCGAATACTCGCCCGAGCAGCTCAGGCTGATGAGCCACGGCCGGGCGGTCGACACCTCCAGGCTGGCGAACGAGCTCGGATGGCGGCCCAAGTTCACGACCGCGGCGGCCTTCGACGACTTTTTGCGCTCGCGCCGGCTGCATCCGGTCGGAGGTGTGCGGCATTGAGCGTTCCCGACGAGGACGCGCGCGTCATCCCCATCAGCGCGGCACCGTCCTACACCGACGAGCCCGAGTCCCTGGCGAGGCTGCTGGCGTTCCTGCGCAGGCGCATCACCGGCGACTACGAGGTCGACGAGTTCGGCTACGACGCCGAGTTGACGGACAAGGTCGTCCTTGAGCTGATCAGGCCCCTCTACCACCACTGGTTCAGGGTGGAGACGGCCGAGCTGAAGAACATCCCCGAGGAGGGCGGCGCGCTCGTCGTCGCCAATCACTCCGGCACGCTGCCGGTCGACGCGCTGATGTTGCAGGTCGCCCTGCACGACGAGGCGGGCAGGGCACTGCGGCTGCTCGGCGCCGACCTGGTCTACCAACTGCCGCTGCTCAGCCATCTGTCCCGCAAGACCGGCCACACGCTGGCCTGCCGCGAGGACGCCGACCGGCTGCTGCGCAAGGGCGAGCTCGTCGGCGTGTTCCCCGAGGGGTTCAAGGGCGTCGGCAAGCCGTTCTCCGAACGTTACAAACTGCAGCGCTTCGGGCGCGGCGGCTTCGTGGCCTCGGCCATCCGCGCCGGGGTGCCGATCGTGCCCACCGCGATCGTCGGGGCCGAGGAGATCTATCCCAAGCTCGGCGACCTGAAGTTCCTGGCCCGGCTGCTCGGCCTGCCCTACCTGCCGATCACGCCGTTCTTCCCGCTGCTCGGGCCGCTCGGCCTGGTGCCGCTGCCGTCGAAGTGGATGATCGAGTTCGGTGAGCCGATCCGCACCGACGACTACGACCCGTCGGCCGCCGACGACCCCATGCTGGTGTTCAACCTCACCGACCACGTACGCGAGGTCATTCAGCAGCTGCTCAACGAGCTGCGGCTGCGCCGCGGGCACGCCTTCCCGCCCTTCCTGTGAATCCTTCTCCGGCGGTGCGACCGGAGCGGCGGCGCCGGCAGGCTCGGCGCCGCGGTGGCGGGCCTCAGCCCTGCGCGCGGTAGTGCTTGCGCAGGGCGATGCCCGCGGCGACGCCGCCCGCCACGGCCCCCACGCCGGCGGCGATGGGCAGCGCCGTCAGCGTGGCCTTGCGGCCGGTCCTGAAGTCCCTGATCGGCCAGTCGTGTTTCTTGGCGTATTCGCGCAGCTCGCTGTCGGGGTTGATCGCCACGGCGTGCCCGACCAGCGACAACATCGGCAGGTCGTTGGCCGAGTCGCTGTAGGCCGTGCACTCGGTCAGGTCGAGCCCTTCTCTGCGGGCCAGCGCCCTGACCGCCTCGGCCTTGGCCGGGCCGTGGAGCAGGTCGCCGACCAGCCGGCCGGTGTAGACGCCGTTGCTGGACTCGGCGACCGTGCCGAGCGCGCCCGTCAGCCCGAGCCGCTGAGCGATGACCCTGGCCAGCTCGACGGGGGTGGCGGTGACCAGCCAGACCCGCTGGCCCGCGTCCAGGTGGCTCTGCGCGAGCGCCCGCGTGCCGCCCCAGATGCGGTCGGCCATGACCTCGTCGTAGATTTCCTCGCCGAGGCGTACGACGTCGTCGACCTTGGCCCCGGCGACGAACGCGAGCGCGGTCTCCCTGGCCACCGCGATGTGCTCGGGGTTTTCGTTGCCGCGCAGCCGGAACACCGCCTGCCCCACCGCGAACTTGAACAGGTCGGACGTGGTGAACATGCCCCGGGTGGCCAGCCCGCGCGCGAAATGATAGATCGAGGCGCCGCGCATCATCGTGTTGTCGACGTCGAAGAAGGCAGCCGACTGGAGGTCGCGCTCGACCGGCGCGACGGTGACCGCCGCCTGTGCCGCGGCCTCGCCGGCGGCCTGGGGCTCCGTTTCGTGTCGTCGTCGCAATAGCCGCCACATGCGCTTCAGCTTATCGACCTACCCGGGGGCGACCAGACCTTCGATGTAGTCGAGGTAGCCCTCGGCCTGGGCCAGCTGGTCGCGCCTGAGCTGCCGCAACATGGGACCGACGACCTCCTTCTGGTGGCGGGCGAATTTTTTGATCTTAGGGGAGCGTGGCTCGGTCCGCCGCAGCCTGCTGACGCCGGCGCGCGTGGACTCCTCCATGTCCTTCAGCGTCTTGCCGACCAGCGGGCCGCCGTCGGAGGAGCCGAGGAGGCTGGCGACCTCTTCCGCGCGGGCCTTGGCCGAGCGGAGCTCGCGTTCGGCGCGTGCGGCGTCGTTGGTGCTGAGCCCGACGAGAGCGCTCTCAGCGGCGCGCTTGAGCGGGTAGAGGGAGTCGCCGGGCACCGCCTGGTAGGTGACGAAGGACGCGGCCATCATGGCCGCCGACAGCCCGAACGCGGCCAGCTGCGACAGCAGTGGTCCGCGGCGCGCGGGACGGCGGTGCGCGTGCCCGAAGCGTACCGGCTCGTCGGGCAGGAACTCGGCGGAGACGCGCCCGCTGACCAGGTCGGCGCGCAGCCGCTCGCGGAAGACGGGATCGGGGGCGCCGCCGAGCGGCAGCCCGTGCAGCTCCGTCAGATGTTCGAGCACGCGCTCCCGCCGCTCGCGTGCCCTGCTCATGTCGGCTCCCTTACGGATCCTGCTGTGACATCTGCCTAACGAGGTGCCGATGGTGGAGGTTACGCCAGGTCGTGTTTGAGGGACCTGGCCAGCGCCCGGATGGCCCTGAACTGCAGTGCCTTGATCGCCCCGCTCTTCTTCCCCATGATCAGCGCGGTCTCCGCGAGCGACAGCCCGTGCAGGAAGCGCAGGACCACGCACTCTTGCTGTTCGGGGTTGAGCTCGCGGACGGCACGCAGCACCCGGTCGTTGATGATGGCCGTGACCACGGCGTTCTCCGGGATGTGCGAGCCGTCGAGCGGGACGTCGATCACCTCTCCCGTCGGCACCTCCAGCCGGTAGCGGCCCGACTTGAAATGGTCGGTCACCAGGTTCCGCGCGATGGTCACGAGCCAGGCGCCGAAGTCGCGGCCCTGCCAGGTGAAGTCGGCGATCCTGCGCAGCGCGCGCAGGAAGGTCTCGCTGGTCAGGTCCTCGGCGAGGGGGTGGGAGCCCACCCGGAAATAGATGTAGCGGTAGACGAGATCCACGTAGCGGTCGTAGAGCGTGCCAAAGGACTCCGTGCAGCCGTTCTTGGCATGAAGCACCAGCGTACGTATGTCTTCGGGCACTTCTTCGCGCACGGCGAGCTCGCCCGTCGGGGCAGGCGCGGCGCCCGCTGGCGCAAGCAGCCCGGTGAACGGCGACGAGTCAGGCATCCGGTATCCCTGGGGGTAAGGGGTGCGGCTGCTCGAACACTCTAGAAATCAACCGGAAATTCCACAATCCACAGCATGCTGGCATGACTAGGCGTAATCGGAAGATACCGTGTTACCGCGAATCCCCGCCGCCTGCGGCGCGCACCTCGCTGCCCTCGGTCCCCGAAGGTGGCCCGAGCAGGCACGTTTCGTCTACGGCTACCGGCTGGGAGGCATAGTCCGGCAGCATTGGAGTCACCATGGAGATCCTCGTTGCTGTCATAGCCCTTGCCGGTGCGCTCCTGGCCGCGATCGCGGCGGGCGCCCTGATCCAACGCCTGCGGGACGAGCCGGACGGCTGGCTGATCGCCTGGACCGTCGCGGTGGCGGCGCTCGCGCTGTCCCTGGGCGTGATCGCCATCGGCTCCTTCTTCGGATTCGGCAGCGTCACGTTCCGGATCTACCAGGTGACGGGATCGTTGCTGGCCCCGCTCTGGCTGTCGGTCGGCCTGGTGCAACTGCTGGCGGAGAAGGTGCCGCCGAGGTTCCTCGCGTGGCTGCTCGGCATCGCGCTCACCGTCGTCTCCGTCGCGATCATGATGTTCGACCCGCTCCGGGTCGAGGCGATGAGCAAGGAGCTGCCGTCGGCCGCGGCCGTCTGGGCGATCATCCCCAGCTACCTGCTGACCGGCGTGCACATCATCGACGCGCTCTTGATGCTGGCGATGCTCGTGGTGGCCGGCCTCAAATGGCGCAACGGCGACGAGTACGACACCGACAACCTGCACGCCTCGGCGGTCATCGTCCCGTCGGGGCTGGCCCTCGTGGGCGCGATGCGGTTCCCGGTGCCCCCGGTGTTCACCACGGCGCTGCTCGCGGTCGCCGCGGCGGCCGTCTGGTACACCGCGCTGCGGCCTCTGGCGCCGTACGACGACGATGAGGACGATTTCGGTCCCGAGCACGACGAGCGCCCGCCACGCGCTGACGATCGCTCTCAGCGCCGCGAGGAGCGGGCGCAGCACCGCGAGCAGCGGGGGGCCGTGCCGGCGGTCGCGCCACCGGTCGTCCCGCCGGTCGCTCCGGGTGAGCGGCCGATGTTCCGCGACGAGCAGCCCGCTCCCCGGGACAGGCCCGAGGGCGTCCCCACGGCCGATCCGCCGCGCAGGTCGTCGGGGCTGGGTGACCTGGTGGCCGAATATCGTGCCGGCGACCAGGAGGTCGACTACGCCGCCCGGATGGCGCCGCCGCCCGATGACGGGCCCTCGACCGGCTACATCATGAACGGCGGCGCGGCACCCGCGGGCGCGCCGCCCCAGCGGCCCGACTTCGCCATGCCGGGCACGGGCTCGGTCTTCCCCGGCGCCGACGTGTTCACCCCGGCGCAGCAGCAACAGGGCGGCGGCAAACCCTCGCCCAACATCTACGGCCTGCTCACCGTCTTCACGATCATGGACGGCGCGGGCGACGCGTTCGACCGGCTGGCCGAGGCCACCGTCGAGGCCGTACGCCGCGGCGAGCCCGACACGCTCGTCTACGCCTGCCACGCGGTCAAGTCGGCGCCGCTGCAGCGCATCGTCTACGAGCTCTACCGGGACGAGGTCGCCTACCGCGACCACCAGCGCCAGCCGCACGTCGAGAGGTTCATCAACGAGCGTCAGACGATGGTGCTGGCCACCAATGTCATCGAGCTCAACGTCAACGCCGCCAAGGTGGTGCCGCTGCCGACGGTGATGTTCTAGGCGCTCAGCGCGGCGCGCAGCCGGGCCTCGTCGACCCGCCAGAAATCGTGCTGCACGCCATCGATCAGGGTGACTGGGATCATTTCCCAGTATTTCTCCTTGAGCTCCTCGGAGGAGTCGATGCTGACCTCCTCCCACGGCACGCCGAGCTCGCCGGCCACTCTGGCGATGACCTCGCGCGCGTCGTCACACAGGTGACAGCCGGGCTTGCCGAGCAAGGTGATGCGATGCATGAGGCCAACGGTATGCGAGACGTCCGCCACTTCGTTCCCGCGACTTTGTGCATCGGTTCACAAAGGGATTAACCTGAAAGACGGTTCGATTCCGTTCACCGCGGTCCCCAAGCCGCCTGTTCCCTGGAGCTCTGGCACGTGAAGAGCCCGTCCCAACCCCGTGACCGCGGCATACCCGAGGCGACGGTCGCCAGGCTTCCGTTGTACCTGCGGGCGCTGCACGGGATGGCCGAGCGGGGCATCGCGACCGTCAGCTCCGAGGATCTGGCCGGGGCCGCCGGGGTCAACTCCGCCAAGCTCCGCAAGGATCTGTCACATCTCGGTTCGTACGGCACGCGTGGCGTAGGCTATGAAGTCGAATACCTCGTCTACCAGATCTCGCGCGAGCTCGGCCTGACGCAAGACTGGGCGGTCGCCATCGTGGGGGTCGGCAACCTCGGGCGTGCGCTGGCCAACTACGGCGGCTTCGTCTCCAGGGGTTTCCGGGTCGCGGCGCTCCTCGACGCCGACCCCGAAGTCGTGGGCGGCACCATCGCGGGATTGAATGTGGAGCACATCGACGAACTGGAAGCCGTGATCGCCGGGCGTGGAGTTTCGATCGTGGTTCTGGCGACACCGGCGGCGGCGGCGCAGAAGGTGTGTGATCGCGTGATAGCCGTGGGGGTGACCAGCATCCTGAACTTCGCCCCAGTTGTGCTTTCGGTCCCGGATGGCGTCGATGTCCGTAAAGTCGACCTATCAATCGAACTGCAGATTCTCGCGTTCCACGAGCAACGCAAGGCTGGGGGGCCACTCATGGCGGTGGACGGTCAATGAGTGTTCTGGCTATCGGACTCAGCCACCGGACCGCGCCGGTGGCCCTGCTGGAGCGTGTCTCGGTGACGGGTGACGCGCTCGCCAAGCTCCTGCACGACGTGCAGGACGATCCCTGCGTGGCGGAGGCCATGGTCGTCTCGACCTGCAACCGGGTCGAGGTCTACGTCACGGTCGACCGCTTCCACGCCGCCGTCACCGCCGTCAGCCGCCTGCTGGGCGTGCACTCGGGCGTCCCCGTCGAGGAGCTCACGCCCCACCTCTACGTGCACTACGAGGAGCGGGCCGTCGAGCACCTGTTCTCCATGGTGTGCGGCCTCGACTCCATGGTCGTCGGCGAGGGCCAGATCCTCGGGCAGGTCCGCCGCTCACTCCAGCTGGCCCAGCGCCGCGGCACCGTCGGCGCCACCCTCAACGAGCTGGTCCAGCAGGCGCTGCGGGTCGGCAAGCGAGCCCACCACGAGACCGGCATCGACCAGGCGGGCGCCTCCCTCGTCACCGCGGGCCTCGCCCTCGCCGGCGACGTGGCCGGGCGGCGGGCGCTGGTGGTCGGCGCGGGCTCCATGAGCTCGCTGGCCGCCACCACGCTGGCGAAGGCCGGGGTCACCGACATCGTCGTGGCCAACCGCACGTACGAGCGCGGCGTCCGGCTGGCCGAGACCGTCAGCGGACGGGCGGTCGAGTTCTCCGCCGTGGCCGGCGAACTGGCCGGCGCCGACATCGTCATCAGCTGCACCGGCGCGGGCCGCCACGTCATAACTCCCGGCATGCTGACCCGGCCGGTCTTCCTGCTCGACCTGGCGCTGCCGCACGACATCGACCCCGCCGTACGCTCCGTGCCCGGCGTCACGCTGGTCGACCTGGAGACGATCCAGGATTCGGGCGTCGGCGCGCGCGAGGGCGACGCCGTCGAGGCCGTACGCGCCCTCGTCGCCGAGGAGCTGAGGGCCTACCTCGACGCCGAGCGGGCCTCCAGGGTCACGCCGACCGTGGTGGCGCTGCGCAGCAAGGCGGCCGGCGTCGTCGAGTCGGAGCTCGGGCGTCTCCTCATGAGGGTTCCCGACCTGGACGAGCGGGCGCGCGACGAGGTGGCCATGACCGTGCAGCGGGTCGTCGACAAGCTGCTCCACGAGCCGACCGTGCGTGTCAAGCGGCTCGCGACCTGCCCGGGAGGCGATCATTATGCCGAAGCGCTGCGAGAACTGTTCGACCTTGATCCGTCGATGCCCGAGGCCGTGAGGGAGGTGGAGCTGTGACATCGCTTCCGTCCACCCTGCGGCTGGGCACCCGCCGCAGTCTGATGGCGACCAAGCAGTCCCAGATGGTCGCCGACGCCTACGTCCAGCGCACCGGCCGCGCGATCGAGCTGGTCGGCATCACGACGTTCGGCGACGTGACCAAGGCGCACCTCGCGCAGCTCGGCGGCACGGGCGTGTTCGTCAGCGCGCTGCGTGACAAGTTGTTCGACGACGAGGTCGACTTCGCCGTGCACTCGCTGAAGGACCTGCCCACCACGCAGGATCCGCGTTTCACGCTGGCCGCGCTGCCGGCCCGCCACGACCACCGCGACGCGCTGGTCGGGCCGCGCAAGTTCGCCGACCTCGCCCCGGGAGCCAGGGTCGGCACCGGTTCGCCCCGCCGGGTCGCCATGCTGAGCGCGCTGCGACCCGACCTCGACTACGTCCCGATCCGCGGCAACGCCGACACGCGCATCGGCAAGGTCACCTCCGGCGAGCTCGACGCCGTCGTGCTCGCCTCGGCCGGCCTGCACAGGATCGGCCGCGACGCGGAGATCGCGCAGATCTTCGAGGTCGAGGAGCTGCTGCCCGCACCCGGGCAGGGCGCGCTGGCGGTGGAGTGCCGTGCCGACCGCGCCGACCTGGTCGAATTCCTCGGCGTGCTCGACGACCCGCGCACCCGCTCCGCGGTGACCGCCGAACGCGCGGTGCTCAACGCTCTCGAGGCGGGATGCTCCGCACCGGTGGGTGCGTTCGCGGCCGATGACGGGCACACTCTGAACCTGACCGCAGTGGTCGTCTCGATCGACGGCCGCGAGGCGGTCCGCAAGTCCGCCGCCGGCTCTCCTTCGGAGGCTGCTAACCTGGGCCGCCTCCTGGCGACCGAGATGATCTCCGCAGGGGCCGACAGATTGATGGGGGAGCAGTCCCATTGAGCTCCGATAGTCCAACCTCCGGTCTCGTCGCTTTCGTGGGCGCGGGTCCCGGCGATCCCAAGCTGCTCACGCTGCGCGCAGCCGAGCTGCTCGGCAAGGCCGGCGTGGTGGTGCTCGACACGGAAACGCACGGCCCGCTGCTGCGGCACTGCCGCGAAGGCGTCGAGGTCGTCGAGGGCGACCTCCAGTCCGCCGTCAAACGAGCCGCGCGGGGGGAGGCCGTGGTCCGCCTCTGTGAGGGCGACCCGACGCTGTTCTCCTCGATCACCGAGGAGGTCGCGGCCTGCGCCGCGGCGGGGGTGGACTTCGAGATCGTGCCCGGCGTGCCGTCCGCGACCGCCGTGCTCGACTACGCGGGCATCCCCGCGGCCAGTGAGGTGCCGGAGTTCCGGGTGGTCGACGCGGCACAGGAGCAGGACTGGGCCGTTCACGCCGCCTGCCGAGGCACCCTGGTGATCTACCACGGCATCGGCGACGCCGTCGCCATCGGCAAGGCGCTCATCGCCGGCGGCAAGCCCGACACCACGCCCGTCGCGGTCACCAGCGGCGGCACCACCACCGAGCAGTACACCGTGGTGTCCTCGCTCGGCCGGCTCCAGGCCGATCTCAAGCACGCCGGGTTCACCGAGCCGGCCCTCATCGTGGTCGGCGACGCCGTGGCGTCGCGCGACAAGCTGTCCTGGTTCGAGACCAAGCCGCTGTTCGGGTGGCGGGTGCTGGTGCCGCGTACGAAGGAGCAGTCCCGCAGTCTGTCGGAGCAGCTCGTCTCGTACGGCGCGGTGCCCGAGGAGGTGCCGACCATCTCGGTCGAGCCGCCGCGCACCCCGCAGCAGATGGACCGCGCCATCAAGGGCCTGGTCACCGGCCGCTACGAGTGGGTGGCCTTCACCAGCGCCAACGCGGTCAAGGCCGTGCGCGAGAAGTTCGAGGAATACGGCCTCGACGCGCGCGCGTTCGCCGGGCTCAAGGTGGCCGCGGTGGGCGACGCGACCGCGCGGGCCCTGGTCGAGTTCGGGGTCAAGCCCGACCTGCTGCCCTCGGGGGAGCAGTCGTCCGAGGGGCTGGTGGCCGAGTGGCCGCCCTACGACTCGATGCTCGACCCGATCAACCGCGTGCTGCTGCCGCGGGCCGACATCTCCACCGACACGCTCGTGGCCGGCCTCACCGAGCTGGGCTGGGAGTGCGACGACGTCACCGCCTACCGCACGGTGCGGGCCGCGCCGCCGCCCGCGCCCATCCGGGAGGCCATCAAGGGCGGCGGCTTCGACGCCGTGCTCTTCACGTCGTCGTCCACCGTGCGCAACCTCGTGGGCATCGCGGGCAAGCCGCACAACGTCACCGTGATCGCGGTCATCGGGCCGCAGACGGCCAAGACAGCCGAGGAGTTCGGGCTCCGCGTCGACGTCATGGCCGGCAAACCGTCCGCATCCGCTCTGGCCACAGCGCTGGCCGAGTTCGGAGCCAAGCAGCGCCAGGCGGCCGTGGCCGCGGGCGACATCCCGCGCAGGCCTTCACAGAACCGCCGGGGCGCCAGGAGGAGAGGCAGATGAGCGCGCGATTCCCCGTCGCACGTCCCCGCCGGCTGCGCGGGAGCTCCGCCCTGCGGCGCATGGTGGCCGGCACGCGGCTGCATCCCGCCGAGCTGATCCTGCCCGCGTTCGTCAAGGAGAGCCTCGCCGAGCCGCAGCCCGTGGCCTCGATGCCGGGCGTGATGCAGCACACCCGCGACTCGCTGCGCAAGGCCGCCCACGAGGCGGCGCAGGCCGGGGTGGGCGGGCTGATGCTGTTCGGCATCCCGGCCGTCAAGGACGCGCGCGGTTCGGCCGCCGACGACCCCGACGGCATCCTGCAGGTCGCGCTGCGCGACGTGACCGCCGAGGTCGGCGACTCCGTCGTCGTGATGGCCGACACGTGCCTCGACGAGTTCACCGACCACGGGCACTGCGGCATCCTGACCCCCTCGGGCGACGTGGACAACGACGCCACGCTGGAGCGCTACGCCTCGATCGCGGTCGCCCAGGCGGCGGCCGGGTCGCAGATGGTGGCCCCGAGCGGGATGATGGACGGCCAGGTGGGGGCGATCCGGGCGGCGCTCGACGGCGCCGGCTACGGTGACGTCCCGATCCTGGCCTACACCGCCAAATACGCCTCCGCCTTCTTCGGGCCGTTCCGCGACGCCGCCGAATGCGCGCCGCAGTTCGGTGACCGCAGCACCCATCAGCAGGATCCCGCGGGCCCGCTGGAGGAGGCGCTGCGCGAGCTCCGCCTCGACCTCGCCGAGGGCGCCGACGCGGTCATGGTGAAGCCGGCGATGGCCTACCTCGACGTCATCGCCCGCTTCCGCGACGAGGCCGACGTGCCCGTGGCGGCCTACCAGGTGAGCGGCGAATACGCCATGATCGAGGCCGCCTCCGCCAACGGCTGGGTCGACCGCGACCGGACGATCATGGAGTCGCTGGTCGCGATCAAACGTGCGGGGGCCGACCTCATCCTCACCTACTGGGCCACCGAGGCGGCGCGGCGTCTTAACCGAGGGGTTCCCGTCAACGCGTGAGGCGCGTGCGTTAGAGTGCGACCAGACGAGAAAGCTGTTGCACGGTGGTCGCCACGGCCTCGACCAGGCACGCTGATGAGCAGGTTCTCGTCAGGCAACCAAGTGCCGGTGTGTCCCGCGTGTGCGTACGGCCCGGAGCCGGGACCTCCTCAGGCGCTGGACTCGACGGGAGACACCAATGGTGGGGGTACCACTGGCTCGGCGTACCAGAAAACGGTCGCGTCCGACTCGCATCGAGCTTGTGCTCGACTACGCCGCGATGGGCTGGCCCGTGGTCCCGGGGGCGTTCCCGCTACGTCAGGGGCCGCGCGCGTGCTCGTGTGACCGCCTCGGCTGTCCCGACCCCGGCGCCCATCCGCTCTCGCCCGCCTGGCATCTGCAGGCCACGACCGATCCGGCGCTGCTCACGCGCTGGTGGCAGGCCGAGCCGGAAGCCAACGTGATTTTGCCCACCGGTCGCGTGTTCGACGTCTTCGACGTGCCGCTCGCGATCGGGCTCTCCGCCCTCACCCGCATCGACAACGCCGGCGCGCACTCGGGCCCGGTCGCCGCGAAAGGCGACCGGGTCTTGTTCTACGTGGCCACGCGGGGCAACCCCGAGGACGAGGACGAGTGGTGGTCGTGCCACCTCGACTGCGACCCCGCCACGATCGACGACACGCCCGGGCTGCGCTGGCACTGCCGCGACAGCTACGTCGTCGCGCCGCCGTCCACGCTGCCCGCCGGGCAGCCGGTCTCCTGGCTGCGGCCTCCCGACGGCCTGCCCCTGCCCGACCCGCTGCGCATCCTGGAGTGGCTGGCCGACTGAGGTCATGGCCTCTGCCACCGTGGCGGGCTCGTCCCGCGACGAGGGGCGCGGAGGCCCGCGGATAACCTGGGTCGGTGAGCCGTACACAGAACTCCGAGGACCTGTTCGCCCGCGCCCGCCGGCTCGTGCCAGGGGGCGTCAACTCTCCGGTGCGCGCGTTCGGCGCGGTCGGCGGCACGCCCCGCTTCATGGCCTCGGCGCAGGGGCCCTACATCACCGACGTCGACGGCAACCGCTATGTCGACCTGGTCTGTTCGTGGGGCCCGATGATCCTGGGCCACCGCCATCCCGCCGTCGTCGAGGCCGTGTCCGAGGCGGCCTCCCGCGGTTTCTCCTACGGCACCGCCACGCCCGGCGAGGTCGAACTGGCCGAGGAGATCGTCGGCAGGGTCGCGCCCGTCGAGAAGGTGCGCCTGGTCAGCTCCGGCACCGAGGCGACGATGAGCGCCGTACGCCTGGCGCGCGGTTTCACCGGGCGGTCCAAGGTGATCAAGTTCGCCGGCTGCTACCACGGGCACGTCGACGCGCTGCTGGCCGCGGCGGGTTCGGGGGTGGCGACGTTCGGGCTGCCGGACACGCCGGGCGTCACGGGGGCCGCGGCGGCCGACACGATCGTGTTGCCGTACAACTCGGTCGAGGCCGTCGAACAGGCGTTCGCCGCCGGAGACGTCGCGTGCGTGATCACCGAGGCGTGCCCGGCGAACATGGGGGTGGTCCCGCCGCGCGACGGCTTCAACGCGAGGCTGCGCGAGTTGTGCACGGCCCACGGCGCGCTGCTCGTCGTCGACGAGGTGCTGACGGGCTTCAGGGTGTCGCGCTCCGGCTGGTACGGCCTCGATCCGGTCGACGCCGACCTGATGACGTTCGGCAAGGTCATGGGCGGCGGGCTGCCGGCGGCGGCGTTCGGCGGCCGGGCCGACGTCATGGGCCATCTGGCGCCCGAGGGTCCCGTCTACCAGGCGGGCACGCTGTCGGGCAATCCGCTGGCCTGCGCGGCCGGGCTGGCCACGCTCAGGGCGCTGGACGACGACGTCTACGCGCGCGTGGACGCGGCGGCGTCCCAGGTGGGCGACGCGGCCTCCGAGGCGCTCGCGGCGGCGGGGGTGCCGCACCGGTTGCAGCGGGCGGGCAACCTGTTCTCCATCTTCTTCACGGAGACGGAGGTGACGAGCTTCGCCGGGGCCAATACGCAGGACACCGCCGCCTTCACGGCGTTCTTCCACGCGATGCTGGAGCAGGGCGTCCATTTGCCGCCGTCGGCGTACGAAGCGTGGTTCCTGTCGGCCTCGCACGACGACGAGGCGCTCGGCCGGGTCGCCGACGCGCTGCCCGCGGCGGCGAAGGCGGCCGCGGCCGCCGTTTCCTAGGCGGGCCGCCGCGAGAGGGCCTGAGGGACGTCCCGGAGGCGGCGGCGGGGCCTGCTGCCGGCGTAGAGCACGCCGGCGAGGATGAGCGCCGCCGCCAGCAGCGTGGGCCACGACAGCGGCTCGCCGGTCACCAGCGCCGCCGACGACAGGCCGAACACCGGCACGAGCAGCGCGTACGGCCCCACGGTCGAGGCGTCGTAGCGGCGCAGCAGCCATCCCCAGGCGCCGAAGCCGCCCAGTGTCGACAGGAACGCCACGTACGCGAGGGACAACCACCCTTCGAGCGGCACGTCCAGCGACGGGACCCCTTCCAGCACCAGGGACATGAGCAGGAGCGGCGGCGCCGACAGGGCGCTGACCCAGACCATGAAACGCAGGGAGTCGGGTGGCGCGGCCCGGCGCTGGACGATGATGCCGACGCTCCAGGCGGCCGCGGCGGCCACGCACAGCGCGAACGCGCCGATCGGGCCCGACACGCCGAAGTCGACGGCGACCAGGGCGAGCCCGCAGAAGGCTACGGCCAGCCCCGCGAGGCGGCGCGCGGTGAGCCGCTCCCCGAGCAGTGTGGCGGCGAACAGCACGGTGAACAGCGCCTGCGTCTGCAGGACGAGAGAGCTCAGCCCGGCCGGCATGCCTGCCCGCATGCCCACGAGCAGCAGGCCGAACTGGCCCACGCCGATGGCCGCCGCCACCCCGGCGACCCAGCGCCATGCGACCCCCGGCCGCCCCACGAACAGCAGGGCGGGGAACGCCGCCAGGGCGAACCTGAGGGCGGCGTACTGCAGGGGTGCGAAGTGCCGCAGGCCGGTCTGCATGACGACAAAGTTGAAGCCCCAGACGGCGGCTATGCCGACGGCGAGGGCGAGGTGGCGCGGGCTCACTCAGCGCGTGGGCTTCTGGTAACGGATGCGCTGCTCGCGGGCCTGCTCGGCGAGCACCTTGAGGTACGACACGCCGTGGGGACGCTCTTGCTTCTTCCGCTTGATGATTCGCATGCATCTATTTTCGTCTGCTACACATTTAACTACAAGCGAGACTTTCTACGCTAAACCATTTAGACTGGCTTACATGTTGGACTTGAACCGGCTCAAGGCACTTCACGCTGTGCACGTCTACGGGTCGGTCGGAGCGGCCGCCGACGCGCTGATGGTCACCCCCTCGGCGGTCTCCCAACAGATCGCCAAACTGGAGCGCGAGACCGGCGCCACGCTCATGGAGCGCAACGGGCGCGGTGTGCGGCTGACCGACGCGGCGGGTCTGCTCGCCGAGCACGCCGAGCGCATCCTCGCCCTGGTCGAGACCGCGGAGGCCGACTTCGAGGCGCTGCGCGGCGAGGTCGTCGGCCGGCTGAACGCCGCGGCCTTCCCCACCGCCTCGCGCGGCCTCATGCCCGCCGCCCTGGCGGCGCTCAGAAAACGCCACCCCGAGCTGTGGGTGCAACTGCACGAGCGCGAACCTGAGCGGGTCGTGCGCGACGTGGCGAGGGGCGAGCTCGACCTGGGCGTGATCCAGGACTGGCTCAACAGGCCCATGGCCATCCCCGACGGCCTGTCCAGGGCCACGCTGCTCGACGACATCGCCGACGTCGTGATCCCCGCCGACCATCCGCTGGCGGGCAGCAAGGAGCTGGAGCTGGCCGAGTTGCGCGGCGAGCGGTGGATCAGCGGCTCGCCCGGCACGGTCTGCCACGACTGGCTGGTGTTCACGCTGCGCAGCGCCTCGGTCGAGCCGGTGATCGCCTGCATGGCCGAGGAATATCCGACCCAGCTCGCGCTCGTGGCCGCCGGGCTGGGCTGCGCGATCGTGCCGCGGCTCGGACGTGACTGCGTGCCCGACGGCGTGCGCCTCGTCCCCCTCCGGCCGCGCCAGTCGCGCCGCATCTACGCGATCTGGCGCTCCGACGCCGCCCGCCGCCCCGCCATCAAGGCCATGGTCGACGCGCTCGCCGAGGCGAGCAGGACACAGGAGAACGCCTGGGCCGTCAGCTGAGCGTGACGGCCACGACGCCGCCGACGATCACGCCGGCCGCCAGCAGCCGGCGTCGCATGTCGCCCTCGGCCAGCAGTCGCCCACCGAGCACGACGCCGATCAGCACGCTGATCTCGCGGGCCGGCGCCACCACGCTCACCGGCGCCATCGTGAAGGCGAACAACACCAGGGCGTACGAGACGAAGATCAGCACCGCCGTCCCCACGATCCGGGACCGGTGCTCGCGCCACACGGGCAGCACCAGCTTCCGCCGCGTGCCCAGCACGACGGGCGCGAGCACGAGGGCGCGCAGGGCCTCGCCGAGATAGTTGAGCATCAGCGGCGCCACCGCGAACGTGCTCACCACCTGCGAGTCCCACACCGTGTAACCCGCGATGAACACCCCCGTGAGCAGTCCCGGCGCCACCTCCTTGAGCCCGACCTTCGCCGAGCCGCCGCTCAGCATGAACACGCCCACCCCGACCAGCACGATCCCCGCCACGCCGGCGGGCGACGGACGCTCCCCGAGGAACAACACGGCCGCCAGGCTGGCCAGCATCGGTCCCGTGCCGCGCGCGACCGGGTAGACGACCGACAGGTCGGCGGTGCCGTACCCCCGCTGGAGCAGTACGAAATAGCCCAGGTGCAGGGCCATGCTGCCGCTGATCACGGCGAGGTTCTGCCAGGTCGGGAAGGTGCCCGTGACGATGAGGAAGCTCGCGAACAGCGGGGCCCACACGACCGCCGCCGCGACGGCGACGAGCCAGACGAAGACGAGGCCGTCGGCCTCGGAGGCCTTCTTGCTCAGCACGTTCCACGAGGCGTGGGCGACGGCGGCGACCAGAATGAGGACAAGTGCCCATGGACTCAAGCCGGCGCCTCCTCTCGGAGGGGCGACTTTACCGTCGCGTGAACGACGGGCGAACACGGGCCCACGGACTCGGGGCGTGGTTCGGCGCGATCGAGCGGATAGGCTGTGCCCACCATGGCTGAAATGACCGTCGTCCACCTTCTGCGCCACGGTGAGGTGCACAACCCCAGAGGCATTCTCTACGGCAGGCTGCCCGGCTACCACCTGTCCGAGACCGGCCGGCTCATGGCCGAGACGGTCGCCAAGGCGGTCGGCGGTCGTGACATCGTCGCCGTCTACAGCTCGCCGCTCGAGCGGGCGATGGAGACCGCGGCGCCCCTCGCCGACAGGCTCGGTCTCGAGATCACGCAGGACGTCCGGCTGATCGAGGCCGGCAACCTGCTGGAGGGCCGCACAGCGGGTCCCGGCCTGGCGTTGCTGCGCAACCCCCGCAACTACCGCTATTTCTGGAATCCGCTCCGCCCGTCCTGGGGCGAGTCCTATCCGACCATCGTCCGGCGCATGCGCTCGATGATCGACGACGCCAGGGCGGCGGCGCGCGGGCACGAGACGGTGCTCGTCAGCCACCAGCTCCCCATCTGGGCGATCAGGATGGCCGCCGAGCGGCGCAGGCTCTGGCACGATCCCCGGCGCAGGCAGTGCGCGCTGGCGAGCCTCACCACGTTCACGTTCGACAGGGGCCGGCTGGTCAGCGTGGGCTACAGCGAGCCCGCCGGTTCGCTCGATCCCGGCCCTTCCGTTCCCGGGGCCTGAGGCGCTCCCCGGTGTCGGGGCCGGGCCGCGCCGCCGGTAGAGTTGCAAGCTCTACCGGTTGTAGTACAAGGAGATCATCCTCCGTGCGCACCAAGTCCATCTCTCTCGTTCTCCTGGCTGCGATGGTCGCCGGCTGCGCGGGCAACCAGAGCGGCCAGCCGCAGGCGGGTGACACCCGTTTCGTCGCGGGTGACGGGAAGATGCAGGTGTTCGAGGCGGGCGAACGCAAGCCGGCGCCCGCGATCGAGGGCCCCACGCTCGACGGGGGCACCGCGTCGCTCGCCGCGCACAAGGGCAAGGTCGTGGTGCTCAACTTCTGGGCCTCGTGGTGCGGCCCGTGCCGGGCGGAGGCGCCCGTGCTCAAGGAGGTCGCCGCCAAGACCAAGGACAGCGGCGTCGAGTTCCTCGGCGTCGACTTCAAGGACCGCCAGGCCGACGCGCTGGCGTTCGAGCGCACCGAGAAGACCGGCTATCCCCACATCTTCGACCAGCCGGGAAAGGTCGCGCTGGCCTTCCAGGGCACGGTCCCGCCGGCCGCCATCCCGTCCACGCTGATCATCGACGAGCAGGGCAGGATCGCGGCCAGGGCGCTGGGCGCGGTGAAATACACCGACCTGCTCGACGCGGTCACCAAGGTGCGCGATGAGTGACGTCGTAGCCTCGGGCTCGCTGCTGCTCGCGGTGCCGATCGCGGTGCTCGCCGGGGTGGTGTCCTTCCTGTCGCCATGCGTGCTGCCGCTGGTGCCCGGCTACCTGTCGTACGTGACCGGCATGAGCGCCGACCCCAGACGGTGGCGCCTGGTGTTCGGCACGGTCCTGTTCGTGGCCGGCTTCGGGCTGGTCTTCGTGCTCAGCGGGGCGCTGTTCGGCGGGCTCCGAGAAGTCATGTTCGGCAACGCCGAGATCATCACGCGGGTGCTCGGCGTGCTCACCATCCTGCTCGGGCTGGCGTTCCTCGGCGTCGTGCCCGCCCTGATGCGCGACGTGCGCATCCACCGGCTGCCGTCCGCGGGGCTGGCGGGCGCGCCGCTGCTCGGTGTGGTGTTCGGGCTCGGGTGGACCCCGTGCATCGGGCCCACGCTGGCCGTCGTGCTGGCCCTCGGACTCAACGAGGGCAGCGCGGGACGCGGGGCTCTGCTCGCGTTCGCGTACGCGCTCGGGCTCGGGCTGCCGTTCGTGGGGGCGGCGCTCGCCTACAGCAAGGCGCTGCGTACGTTCCGGGCCATCCGCAGGCACTCGCGCCTGATCACCAGGTTCGGCGGCGGCATGATGGTGGCCGTCGGCGTGCTGCTCGTGACCGGGCTGTGGGGAGAGCTGATCGCCGCCATGCAGGGCCTGATCGGCGCCTTCGAGCCGGCGATCTGATGAGCGTCCAGGAGCTGGAGAAGCCGCGTTCGCCCAGGCCCGCGGGGCTCGGCCCGGTCGGCTGGCTGCGCTGGGGGTGGCGCACCCTCACCTCGATGCGGACGGCGTTGATCCTGCTGTTCCTGCTGGCGCTCGGCAGCGTGCCCGGCTCGGTGGTGCCGCAGCGCGGCGTCGAGCCCGACAAGGTGGCCGCCCTCTACGAGCAGAACCCGACCCTGGCCGAGTGGTACGACAGGTTCCAGCTCTTCGAGGTGTTCGGCTCGGCCTGGTTCGCCGCCGTCTATCTGCTGCTGTTCGCCTCGCTGGTCGGCTGCATCGTCCCGCGCACCGCGACCTACCTGCGCGAGCTGCGACGCAAGCCGCCCGTCGCGCCGAAGCGGCCCGCCAGGCTTCCCCACTCGGCCACGTTCGACGGCGAGCTCACGGTCGAGCAGGCCGCACGGCGGCTGCGCAGGATGCGCTTCCGCGTCGCCACCGGCGACGGCTGGATGTCGGCGGAGAAAGGTTACCTGCGGGAGACGGGCAACCTGTTCTTCCACGTCGCCCTGCTGGGCATCCTGGTCGCGATCGGCGCCGGCTCGCTCTTCGGCTACCGGGGCAACGTCCTCGTCGTCGAGGGCGACGGGTTCGCCAACACGGTGGCCGCCTACGACCGGTTCATGCCCGGCAGCCAGGTGTCGGCGGAGTCGCTGGAGCCGTTCTCCTTCCAGCTGGCCGACCTCAAGGTCTCCTACCAGGTCACGGGCGACAGGAAGGGCCAGGTGCTCGACTACTCGGCCCACCTGAAGGTCAACGACTCGCCCGAGGTGCCGGCCCGCGACTACGAACTCAAGGTCAACGAACCTCTCGACGTCGACGGCACCCAGAGTTACCTGATCGGCAACGGCTACGCCCCCGTCTTCAGGGTGACCGACGGCAAAGGCCAGGTGGCCTTCGAAGGGCCCGTGCCGTGCCTGATCGAGGACAAGAACACGATGACGTCCGGATGCGTGGTCAAAGCGCCCGACGCGCAGCCGGAGCAGCTGGGCTTCCTGCTGCGGTTCCTGCCCACCAGCGTGCCGCTGACCGACGGCAGCCACGCCTCCGCCTTCCCCGGCGAGCTCAACCCCGAGGTGCAGGTGCTCGGGGCGTTCTCCGGCGACCTGGGCGTGCGCTCAGGCCGGCCGCAGTCGGTCTACGAGCTGGCGCCGCCCGAGGTGATGAAGAAGCTCAACCCGCTGCTCATGGCCTCCGACACGCCGAAGCCGCTGGCCGTGGGCCAGTCGGTCGACCTGCCGGGCGGGGTGGGCAAGCTCGAGTTCACCGGGGTCAAGGAGTGGATCACGCTCCAGACGGCCTACGACCCGGGCCGCGTGCCCGCGCTGGTGGCCGGCGGCACCGCCGTCGTCGCCATCGCGCTGTCGCTGATGATCAGGCGGCGCAGGGTGTTCGTACGGATCGACGCCGGCAAGGTCGAAGTGGGCGGCCTGACCCGCACCGAAGGCTCCGCGGCGGCTTTCGCCGAGGAGTTCACCGACATCGTCAAGGTTCTATCAGCAGGAGAAAAGGATGTCCGCTGAGCAACTCGCAGAGCTGAGCGACCTTTTCGTCGTCGCCGCCGTCCTGCTCTATCTCGTCGCCATGATCGGATTCGCGATCGAGCTCGCCTTCGGCCGGGCCCGTCCCGGCGTGGCCGAACGGTCCGCGGACGGCCCGCTCGGCGCGAGGAAGCCGGTCACGGTCGGCGCGGCGGCCGGAGACGGGGAGCAGGGCCGTGACGCGGCCACGGGGCTCCCGGCAGACCACGTGGACGCGGGCGGCGCCGCGACGTCCGACGACGACGGCGCCGTGGCCGCCGGTGGCGTCGCGGCCTCCCAGGGTGACGGCGGCGCGCCGCCGTCCAGGGCCGTGGCCAGGGCGGGAACGGCCGCCCTCGCGCTCGCCTGGCTCGGCTGGGCCGCCAACCTCGGCGCCATCGCCACGCGCGGCCTGGCCGCCGACCGGTGGCCCTGGGGCAACATGTACGAGTTCGTGGTGGCGATCTGCTTCGCCGCCGTGACCGCGTTCCTGGTCACCCAGTTGCGCGCGAACGTACGTTTCCTGGGTTCCTTCGTCATGGTCACCGTGGCGCTCGGCCTTGGCCTCGCGGTAAAGGCGTTCTACACCACCGCGGGGCCGGTCGTGCCGGCGCTCGACTCGTACTGGATCGCCATCCACGTCTCCGCCGCGATCGTCGCCAGCGGCCTGTTCACCATCGCGGGCGTGTCAGGCGTGCTCTACCTGCTGCGCGGCGACGGGCTCTCGCGTCTGCCGGCCCGCGCCGACCTGGAGCGGGTGGCGCACCGGGCGATCGTGTTCGCGTTTCCTGTGTGGACGTTCGCCGTCATCGCGGGCGCCCTCTGGGCGGACCGGGCCTGGGGCCGCTACTGGGGCTGGGACCCCAAGGAGGTGTGGGCGTTCATCACATGGGTCGCCTACGCCGCCTACCTGCATGCCAGGGTGACGGCCGGTTGGCGGGGGAGGTCGGCGACGATCGTGCAGTTGGTGGCTTTCGGTTGCCTCCTGTTCAACCTGATCGGGGTCAACATCTTCTTCGACGGCCTGCACAGCTACGCCGACGTGGATTAACTGACGTCATCGCCGCGCATGCGGCGGTCGAGGTCGCGGAGGAAGTCGGGGTCGTCGTCCGGTCCCTTCGGCGTGCCGGGGCCCGGGGGGACGGGCCATGCCGCGCGCGGGGCCCGCGGACGGCCCCGGGCCATCCACACCGCCCCGCCGAGCAGCGGGATCAGCACGACAATCAGGATCCAGAGCGCTTTTGGTACGTTCCTAACTTCGTCTTCCGGCGTGGTGACCACGTCGAAGAGGGAGAAGAGCCAGAAGGCGAGCAGCCCCAGGCCGATTAGAACACCTGCCATGCCCGAACTGTAAGCCATCCTCAGCGTGATCGTGCCGCTTGATGTCCCATTTCGGGTGACTAGGGGAAGATCGACGTCGTACGGTGGAACTCGATGTGCCGGTCTGCATGGGCTTCATGGCGTTGAGAGGTGCGATGGCCTTTTCTCAGGACAAGGGCCGGCATCGACGCGGTCGTTGGTGGCGGCGCGGCTCCTATCTCTTCTCCCGGCGCGGCGAGGCGCCTCCCGACTCCGAGCGCTCGTTCTGGCGCAACGCCCGTGAGAGGCGCAGGGAGGCCCGTGCGGCGGCCAAAGCACGTGAGGTCACGGACCGCCGCCGCCCGGCGGGCGGCGGCAAGCTCGGCGGGCGCCAGGAGCGCCCGTCCTGGCCGGGCGCCGAGCAGCCGGAACGCCGGACGTGGCCGGGGGCCGACCAACCGGACAGCAGGCCATGGCCGGGGTCCGAGCGGCCGGAGCGCTCGACCTGGCCGGGCGCGGAGCGGCCGGAGCGCTCGACCTGGCCGACTGGTGAGGCAGGGACGCCGCCGGGCCGCCGGGAGCGCCAGGTGACGTGGGACGCCTTCGCGGTGCGCGAGCGCCGCGCACGCCTGCCCGCCGCCGTGGCCGAGCGCCCCGCCTACACCTGGTACGACTTCGAGCTCAACGACGAGCCGCCCAGAGCGCAGCCGAACCGGCCCGACCAGCCCTCGATGGGCGACGGTTTACGCCACTGCGGCAGCCTGGAGCGGATCCTGCACCGTCAGTGGGACGTCAGGAGGGGGCCGCCGTCCCCCGAGGTCGTGCACGCGGTGGAGAGCCTGGCCCGGCTGCCCGACGGGCTGAAGGACAAGCTCGCGGCCGGGCTCGAAGGCGTCTACGTCGGCGGGGGAGGCGTGCCCGACCTCGACGACATGGGCTACTTACGCGGTGCCCCCCTGCCGTCAGGCCGCGCGACCTGGGACATCTGCGCCGGGGCGTACGGAGACCGCAAGATCGTGGTGGGCGACCGCCCTTCGCCCACTCCTGACGTGATGATGCACGAGGTCGGCCACGCGATCGACGACGTCGACTCGGCGCACGGCGAGTGGGTCTCGGACTCGCCCGAGTTCGTGGAGCTCTACGAGACGGCCATGCCGGTGCTGGCCTCGATGTTCCACCGCCAGGGAGGCGGGCTGGGACGCAAGGAGTTCTTCGCCGACGCCTTCGCCGCGATCGCCTCCCGCCAGCGTCCTGCCCTGGTGGACATGCTGGGGGGCGACACGCGGATGGCGCTCGACGTCATGTTGTTCTTCAACCGGCGCTACGGAATATAGGTGGTCCACCATGTACGTCATCCGGCTCGCGGACGGGACGCTACGCGTACCGCAGAGCCTGACCAGCGAGGAC
Organism: Nonomuraea sp. K271; assembly: GCF_009908215.1. NCBI lineage: Bacteria > Bacillati > Actinomycetota > Actinomycetes > Streptosporangiales > Streptosporangiaceae > Nonomuraea > Nonomuraea sp. K271. Next base: position 42,167 of record NZ_JAAAHR010000001.1, read on the forward strand.
GGTCGGCTGATCGGAAACGCGTACGTGGAGCTCCAACCCGGTGACCCCGATTATGAGACGTTCCTGCCCGAGGCGCTGACGGAGGAGGAGGCGGCCGAGCGCCGCCGGCGCTGGGAAGAGGAGAACGACGACCTGGAGCGGGAGTTCCTGGCCTTCAAGGCGGAGCAGGAAGGCGCCTGAGGGGGAACGGACGGACAGGCGCCAGCCACGGTCGGCGGATGGCGCCGCCCCGTGCTCACCGTACGGAAGTGTGGCCGGGAAGCACGCAACAGTGTGATCCCGCCCGCGGTGATCCTGGCGGACAGGATCACCGACTGGACGGAATGTCAGACGCGCGGGGACTCACCTGCAGGCCTGTCGGCCGTGAGAACGTCCTCGCCTCGGAGAAGGGCGTGGACTTCCGACTCGCGGAAGCGCCGGTGCCCTCCGGGGGTGCGGATACTGCTGATGCGGCCTGCCGCAGCCCAGCGCGTAACCGTCTTTGGGTCTACCCGGAAGAGGGCGGCAACCTCTCCTGGGGTCAGCAGACGCTCGCTGCTACTCTCCACCAATCTCTCCCCCTCGCATCCCGCTTCCTGCCAGCGGGCGGACAGGTAACCAGTGTGTCGAGCGAAGCCTGATTTATCCGTGGTTTTCTACAAAGATCACGGGTTGTTATCAGCTGACTGCCCGATTGTTATATGATAGAGCCTCTTTGGGGCTCTCGTGGGTGTTTCTTTACGAAACTCCCTGACTGGGACAGTAGCAGCGCTCGCGTCTGATGCGAAGAGCGACCGCGCCACAGGTCCGAGTAACCTCGAACCCGTGCGTCCCGTTCTCGTTTACACCGCGTCGCGGATCGGCCTGTTTCTGGTGACCCTGGGTGTGCTGTGGCTGCTCGGGCTGAGTAACCCGCTGGTGCTGATCATCTGCTCATTCTTGATCAGCGGCATAGCGAGCTACGTCCTGCTGTCCAGGCAGCGTGACGCCATGAGCGCACGCATCAGCGACAGGGTCGACCGGCCGAAGCCGCAGGACGACTAGGGCAGGGGGAACATGCCAATCCGGGCATGGTACTCCCGTCCGAGTCTCGTGGTGTCGCTACCGACAAGTAGTCCGGTGGGGTGCGCGTAAAACGCCTTCACGCCGATCCCGCGCTCGCGCGTGGGATTCCAACTGAGCGCCTTTCCTGTGCGCGGATGAATGGCGCCGATGCCTGGCCGTGACACCGCTCCTGGGCCGGCGGAGTCGTGGCCCCGCGGATTGTCGAGCCAGCGCTGGTGGCCGCCCACATAGACCGCCGCCCCCGTCACCGAGACCGCGTAGAGCGAATCGCCTCCTGTGCTGTTCACCCAGGTCGGCTTGATGCGCGAGCCCTTGGCGTAGGTCTCGAATCTCGCGGTCGTGTCGCACATGCCGGCCCGCGGGCCGCCCGTGGTGACCACCGCGAAATAGCGGCCGTCGGGCGCGAAGTCGAGACCGCGCACGTACGACGGGAACGCGGCCATGCACGTGCGCGCGTACACGTCGGTCCGCCACGGCGCCACCTTCGCCGCGCGCCCGCTGACGTCGATCAGCCCGAGCTGCGGCCTGGATGCGCCGTCGAGCGTGGTGAACGTGCCGTCGACGGCGAGCCTGTCGCGGGAGAGGGCCAGCGCGTAGACCTTCACCCGCCTGGTCAGCGGCTTGCCCGGCGTGACGGCGAAGCCGGGGTCGGCCGCGCCGGTGACCGCGTCGAGCCTGGCCAGCGCGGTGCGCGGGCTGACGAAGTCGCCGCCGACGTACAGCTGGGAGCCCTGGCGGGCCAGCGTGGTCACCGTGCCGCCGCCGATGCGCGGCGCGAAGCCCGGCACCAGCGCACCGTCGGAGAGACGGAGCCGCGCCAGGGCCCTGGCCGGCTCGTTGTTGACGCCGTGGAACTGGCCGCCGACGTAGACGGTGCCGCGCTCGCCCGCGGCCAGGCCGTGGACCGCGCCCGGGACGACGGGCGCGAAGTCCTCAAGGACGCGGCCGGTGGCCAGGTCGTAGGCGAACAGGTTGGAGCGCGGATAGGTGGTGGTGCGGGCGGCGTCGGCGACCTCGCTGAAGGCGCCGCCGACCACGACGGTACGGCCCACGACGGCGATGGCGTTGACGATGCCGTCGAGCACGTGAGGGGTGCTGTCGATCGGGTCGGCCAGCACGACGCGGGGATGCGCGGTGGGGGCCGAGGCGATGATCGCCGCAAGGGCGAGACGGGCAAGCATTTGCCAATTCCTAGCAGACGTTGCGTAATGGAGTGGATACTTTCCGTTGATTGTCCCGATAGCCATATGGTGTGGGCATGACGCGCGCTCAGTTGGACAAACAGCCGGACGAGGTCGCCGCGATGTTCGATCGCACCGCCCGGCGTTACGATCTGGTCAACGACGTGATCTCCCTCGGGCAGGTCAGGCTCTGGCGCAAGGCGGTGGCGGCCGCGGTCGACGCGGGGCCCGGGGAGATCGTTCTTGACCTGGGAGCCGGCACGGGCACCTCCACCGACGCGTTCACCTCGCTGGGCGCGCGGGCGATCGCCTCCGACTTCTCCCTCGGCATGCTCCGCACGGGCGTACGCCGCCATGGTGGCAACGCGCTGACGGGGCAGGGGGTGCCGTTCGTCGCGGGTGACGCGACGCGCCTGCCGTTCGCCGACGAATCTTTCGACGCGGTGACGATCTCGGTGGCGCTGCGCAATGTGCACGACACCACGCGGGCGCTTGAGGAGATGCTGCGGGTGACGAAACCTGGCGGGCGCCTGGTGATTTTGGAGTTCTCGCACGTCACGTTCGCGCCGTTCGACGTGGTCTACCGCGAATATCTGATGAAGCTGCTGCCCAAGGTGGCCAAGGTGTTCGGGTCCAACGACGACTCCTACGAATATCTGGCGGAGTCGATCCGCGAATGGCCCGACCAGCCGACGCTGGCGCGGATGATCCAGTACGCCGGCTGGGAACGGGTGGCCTGGCGCGACCTCACGATGGGGATCGTCGCCATGCACCGGGGATTCAAGCCCGCCTGAGCTCGATGGTGATCAGCCGGGCCCGGCGGTGGTGCCGGTAGACGGTCGCCTCCTTCGCGCTATCGCGTTACTGTCTGACATCCCAGCGGCTCCGATTGTCGGCTCCAGGTCAGGGTCGGTGCTGCGCGGCTACGGGGCGGATGGGTCCCGACCATCCGCCCATTCGCGCACCCGCAATACCCCGGATTTGCCCCTCCCTTCTCCCCCCGCATTCCGTCGTGGCGGGCTACTCCAAGGTGTGCCGGAGGGCGTTCCCGTGCAATTCCCGCGGGGATGATGGCAGGGACTCTTCTCGGGACGAAAGCAGACCTTCCCGGCGAGGATTGCCCGGTAGTTGAAACGGGCATAATCAGTGAATTCCTTGGGAGGAGCCCGAGTGGTCGGAGAAATCAATCCGACACTCCGCCGCCGGAAGCTCGCTGCCGAGCTGCGGCGACTTCGCGAGGAGGCGGGGCTCCACGGCGTGCAGGTCGCGCGGTCCTTACGCTGGTCGACCTCCAAGATCTCCCGCCTCGAAACGGGACAGGTGGCCCCTTCGGCCAAGGACGTGGCGCGGCTCCTCAAGCACTACGGAGTCGACGACGAGCTCAGCGGTCTGCTGCTGGAACTCGCCCAAGGCGAGAACAAGGGGTGGTGGGACGCTTACGCCGACGTGTTCGCCGACGCCGTCGTGGAACTGTTCGGACTGGAGGACGGTGCGAGCAGAGTCAGGGCCTGGGGTTCCTTCAGCCTCCCCGGGCTCCTGCAGACACGTGACTACGCCGAGCAGATGGGCTCTCTGGCCCGCATAGTCGAGATGGCGCCGCCCGGCAAGATCGAGCGCAGGACCCGTGCGAGGCTGCGCCGGCAACGGGTGCTGCTGAAGGACCCGCCGCTCGACTACTCCGTCGTGCTCGACGAGGCGGTTCTGCGTCGACGCTTCGGCAGCGCGGACGCCAAGCTGATGAGTGACCAGATGAGCCATCTCATGAAGATGAGCGATATGCCCAACGTCAGCATTCGAGTGCTCCCGCTGGAGCAGTCGCATCCGACCGACATCGCGAACTTCATCCTCCTGAGTTTTCCCGCGATGCCGGTGCTGGGAGACATCTCCCGCGAGGCCGTCTACTTCGAGAACCATCCCGTTTTCACACTGTCGGAAGACGAGGAGACGGTCCTTCAGTACTCTCTGGTGTTCGACGGGCTCCTGAGCCAGGCGCTGAGCGAGGAGGGGTCGCGGGCCTTCATCGCCTCGCTCGCCGGTCTCTAAAGTGATCGTTTTGTGACCGCAATGGTTCGCTGCGCGGACTCGTTTCGGCTGTGTCCGCGCACCGTGCTCATTATTGTTGCCAGAGTGACCGTTGAGGCTGGAGGACGCCGTCCGATGAACGATCGTGTCCTGTCGGATGGCTGGCGCAAGAGCTCCTTCAGCGGAGCGGCAGGCGAGTGTGTCGAGTTCGCCAGGAGCACCGGCGGGGAGATCCTGATCCGCGACTCCAAGGACCCCTCCGGCCCGGCTCTGGCCTTCACTCCCGGTGAGTGGCGGGCCTTCGTCAGGGGGGTCCGGAACGACGAGTTCGACGTTTGACGGTAGCCGGCACGCAGGTAAAGGCCCTTCGTCAGGACGAAGGGCCTTGTCGTGTCCGTGAAGTGCCCCCCGACTGCCACTTTGTGCACGAAAAGCAGTAGACTTCGGGCCGACAAGTTTGTGAAGGGGTTCACAAAGGAACGAAGGCGCCACACCCCAAGGCCTTCGAGCGTGTAGGACAGGACAGTCCAGTGACCGTGCCAGCAGCCCGACCTCAAGCGCAGGAGCTCCTACTTCAAGAGCTGGGCCGACGAAGTGGCGCTGACGCGACCGGGGGCACAGCTGACGCTGATGTCATCGTCGTCGGTGCCGGTCCAGCCGGCTCCGCCGCCGCCTTCTACCTCGCTCAGGCCGGCCTCGACGTGCTGGTCCTGGAGAAGACCAGGTTCCCCCGGGAGAAGGTCTGCGGCGACGGCCTGACGCCGCGGGCGGTCAAGCAACTGCTGAACATGGGGGTCGACATCGACGCCCCCGGCTGGGTCAGGAACAAGGGCCTGCGGGTCGTGGGCGGCGGCCTGCGGTTCGAGCTGGACTGGCCCCAGCTGGAGCGCTTCCCCGACTTCGGGCTCGTACGCACCCGGCAGGACTTCGACCAGATCGTCGCGGCCACGGCGGTGAAGATGGGCGCGCGCCTCATGGAGGGCGTCACCGTCACCGGTCCCGTGCTCGACGACCGCAGCGGCCACATCGTCGGGGTCACCACCAAGGACGGCCGTACGTTCCGCGCCCGCGTGGTCGTGGCGGCCGACGGCAACAGCACCCGCCTCGCCCTCGGGATGGGGCTGCACAAGCGTGAGGACCGCCCGATGGGTGTGGCCGTGCGCACCTACTTCGAAAGCCCCCGCCACGACGACGACTATCTGGAGACGTGGCTGGAGCTGTGGGACGGCGACACGCTGCTGCCCGGCTACGGCTGGGTGTTCGGCGTCGGCGACGGCACCGCCAACGTGGGGCTCGGCCTGCTCAACACCAGCGCGCAGTTCAAGAACATCGACTACCGCGACCTGCTCAGGCGCTGGTGCCGGTCGATGCCGGCCGACTGGGGCTTCACCGAGGAGAACATGACGGCGCCCATCCGCGGCGCCGCGCTCCCGATGGCCTTCAACAGGCAGCCGCACTACACGCGCGGCCTGGTGCTCGTGGGCGACTCCGGCGGCTCGATCAACCCGTTCAACGGCGAGGGCATCGCGTACGCCATGGAGACCGGCGAGATCGCCGCGGAGATCATCGCAAAGGCACTCAGGGGCACCACTCCCGCGCAGCGCGAGCGGACCCTGCGGACTTATCCCCGCGTGCTGAAAGACGCATACGGTGGTTACTTCACTCTCGGCAGATGGTTCGTCGAGGCGATCGGGAAGCCGGGCGTGATGCGCTTCGGCACCAGGCACGGGCTTCCTCACCCGAGGCTGATGCGCTTCGCGCTCAAACTCCTTGGTAATCTCACCGACCGGCGAGGCGATGCGTCGGACAAGATCATAAACGCACTCTCGAAGGTCGCGCCACCAGCATGAATCTCAGAACTGACAGATCCGGCTGCGCGCCCGCGCGCGCGGCGACTCCAGAGGAGGCGTAGCGATGGACCTTTACGTGCCCATCCTGGTGCTCGCCGTTCTCGCGGGGGGCTTCGCGATCTTCTCGGTCGCCATCGCTCCCTTCACCGGCCCTAAGCGCTGGAACCGCGCGAAGCTCGACGCCTACGAATGCGGCATCGAGCCGACGCCCCAGCCGGTCGGTGGCGGACGGTTCCCGCTCAAGTACATGGTCACCGCGATGCTGTTCATCGTGTTCGACATCGAGATCATCTTCCTCTATCCGTGGGCGGTCTCGTTCGCGCCTCAGCTGAACGACGCGGGCCAGACGATCTCTCCGGGGCTGGGGCTGTTCGCCCTGGTGGAGATGCTGCTGTTCATCGTCACCGTGCTCGTCGCCTACGCGTACGTGTGGCGCCGCAAGGGTCTGGACTGGGACTGAAAATGGGACTTGAAGAGAAACTCCCCAGCGGGTTCATCCTCAGCACCGTCGAGGCGGCCGCCGGATGGGCGCGCAAGAACTCCGTGTGGCCGGCCACGTTCGGCCTCGCCTGTTGCGCCATCGAACTGATGGCCACCGGTGGCCCCCACTACGACCTGGCGCGCTTCGGCATGGAGCGCGCTTCGGCGTCTCCCCGCCAGGCCGATCTCATGATCGTCGCCGGGCGGGTGTCGCAGAAGATGGCGCCCGTGCTGCGCCAGATCTACGACCAGATGGCCGAGCCGAAGTGGGTCATCTCCATGGGGGTGTGCGCCTCCAGCGGCGGCATGTTCAACAACTACGCCATCGTGCAGGGCGTCGACCACATCGTGCCGGTCGACATCTACCTGCCCGGCTGCCCGCCGCGGCCCGAGATGCTGATCGACTCGATCGTGAAGCTGCACGACAAGATCCAGAACACGAAGTTCGGCGCGCACCGCGCCAAGCAGATCGACGAGCTCGAACTGCGGGCGCTGCGTACGCTGCCGCTGATCGACCAGGGGGCATCGAAGTGACCTCGCCCGACAACCTCCCTGGAAGCCCGGACAGCGGGCAGACGCCCGAGGCGCCGGTTCCCGCGGTGCCCGAGGCGCCTGTCGCCAGGCACGGCATGTTCGGGGCCGAGGACTCCGGCGACACCTCCGGTTACGGCGGCCTCGTCGTACGCCGGCAGCCCCAGATCTCGACGCCCCGCCCGTACGGCGGCTACTTCGACGAGATCGTCGACGCGCTCGCGCTCGACGACGCGATCGATCGGGTCGTCGTCGACCGCGGCGAGCTCACCCTGCACGTCAAGCGCGAGCGCCTGGTCGAGGTGTGCCGGAAGCTGCGCGACGACCCGGCGCTGCGGTTCGAGCTGTCGCTCGGCGTGTCCGGCGTGCACTACCCGCACCTGAAGGGTGAGGAGCTGCACGCGGTCATCCACCTGTGCTCGATCACCTACAACAGGCGCGTGCGCGTCGAGGCCGCCTGCCCCGACGATGACCCGCACGTTCCATCCACGGTGGGCATCTACCCTGGTCATGACTGGCATGAGCGGGAGGCGTACGACTTCTTCGGGATCGTCTTCGACGGTCATCCGGGCCTGACCCGGATCATGATGCCGGACGACTGGGACGGCCACCCCCAGCGCAAGGACTACCCGCTGGGCGGCATCCCGGTCGAATACCGGGGCGCCACCATCCCCTCGCCCGATCAGAGGAGGTCGTACGCGTGAGCGAGCGTGTCGAGCTGAGCGACGACCGGTGGGAGGAACACTCGTGAGCACGGCTTATGACGAGGCGACCGAGGGCAAGGTCTACTCGGTCACCGGAGCCGACTGGGACCAGGTCGTGTCCGGCGTGCGCGAGTCGCAGGACGAGCGCCTGGTCGTCAACATGGGCCCGCAGCACCCGTCCACGCACGGCGTGCTGCGACTGGTGCTGACCCTCGACGGTGAGACGGTCACCGAGGCGCGCGGCGTCATCGGCTACCTGCACACCGGCATCGAGAAGAACATGGAATACCGGACGTGGACGCAGGGCACCACGTTCGTGACCCGCATGGACTACCTCTCGCCGATCTTCAACGAGACCGCCTACAGCATGGGCGTGGAGAGGCTGCTCGGCGTCGAGGACCGCATCCCTGACCGGGCGCAGGCCATCCGCGTGATGATGATGGAGCTCAACCGCATCTCCTCGCACCTGGTGGCCATGGGCACGTTCGGGATGGAGCTGGGCGCGACCACGCCGTTCCTGTTCGGCTACCGTGACCGCGAGATGGTCATGGACCTGTTCGAGTACATCACCGGCCTGCGCATGAACCACGCCTACATCAGGCCGGGCGGCGTGAGCGTCGACCTGCCGGCGGGCGCTGTCGACAAGGTCGGCGAGTTCCTCAAGGAGATGCCCAAGCGGATCAAGGACATCCGCAAGCTCCTCGACGAGAACCCGGTCTACCTGCGCCGCACCCAGGACGTCGCCTACCTCGACCTGACCGGCTGCATGGCGCTGGGCATCACCGGCCCGATCCTGCGCGCCGCGGGCCTGCCGTGGGACCTGCGCAAGTCGCAGCCCTACTGCGGCTACGAGACGTACGAGTTCGACGTCCCCACCGAGCGGGGTTGCGACGTCTACTCGCGCTACCTCGTCAGGATGAGCGAGATGGAAGAGTCCCTCAAGATCGTCGAGCAGGCGCTCGACCGCATCGCGGGGCCGCTCAAGGGCGACCCGGTGATGATCGAGGACAAGAAGATCGGCTGGCCCGCGCAGCTCGCGCTCGGCCCCGACGGGTTCGGCAACTCGCCCGACCACATCGCCCACATCATGGGCTCCTCGATGGAGGCCCTCATCCACCACTTCAAGCTGGTGACCGAGGGCTTCAGGGTGCCGGCGGGGCAGGCGTACGTGAGCATCGAGTCGCCCAAGGGCGAGCTCGGCGCGCACGTGGTCAGCGACGGCGGCACCCGCCCCTACCGCGTGCACTTCCGCGAGCCGTCCTTCTGCAACCTGCAGAGTTTCCCCGCGATGGCCGAGGGCGGCCAGGTCGCCGACGTGATCGCCGCGGTGGCATCTATCGACCCCGTCATGGGAGGTGTGGACCGGTGACTTATGCACCGGATGTCCGGGAGCGTCTCGAACGGGACGCCAAGGAGATCATCGGGCGCTACCCGAAGACCCGGTCGGCGCTGCTGCCGCTGCTCCACCTCGTGCAGTCGGAGGACGGCTACGTCTCCGACCACGGGCAGGAGTTCTGTGCCGAGATGCTCGGCATCAGCAAGGCCGAGGTCACCGGCGTCGCCACCTTCTACACCATGTACAAGCGCAGGCCGGTCGGCGACTATCACGTCGGGGTCTGCATCAACGCGCTGTGCGCGGTCATGGGCGGCGACCAGATCTGGGAGGAGCTGTCGGAGCACGTCGGCGTCGGCCACGACGAGGCGACCCCCGACGGCAGGGTCTCGCTGGAGCGCCTGGAGTGCAACGCGGCCTGCGACTTCGCCCCCGTCATGATGGTCAACTGGGAGTTCTTCGACAACCAGACGCCCGAGTCGGCCAAGCAGCTCGTCGACGACCTGCGCGACGGCAAGGACGTGCGCCCGACCCGCGGCCCGAAGAGGCTGTGCACCTTCAGGGAGGCCTCGCGCGTGCTCGCGGGCCTGCCCGACGGCCTGGCCGGCGACGGCCCCTCGGCCGCGGGACCCTCACTGGAGGGACTGAAGGTCGCCAAGGCCAACGGATGGAAGGCCCCTGAGGCATGAGCGTCACTCTCACCCCGGTCCTCACAGCGAAGTGGGACAGGCCCGACTCCTTCACCCTCGACGGCTACGGCGAGTATGAGGCGGCCAAGAAGGCGCTGGGCATGGAGCCCGACGCCGTCATCCAGGCCGTCAAGGACTCCGGGCTGCGCGGCCGCGGCGGCGCCGGCTTCCCGACCGGCATGAAGTGGGGGTTCATCCCGCAGGGCGACGGCAAGCCGCACTATCTCGTCGTCAACGCCGACGAGTCGGAGCCGGGCACCTGCAAGGACATCCCGCTGATGATGGCCAACCCGCACGCGCTGATCGAGGGCGTCATCATCACGTCGTACGCGATCCGGGCCAACCACGCCTTCATCTATGTGCGCGGCGAGGTGCTGCACGTGATCAGGCGGGTGCAGGCGGCCGTGCGGGAGGCGTACGAGAAGGGCTATCTCGGCGCCGACATTCTCGGCTCCGGCTATGACCTGGAGCTGGTCGTGCACAGCGGCGCGGGCGCCTACATCTGCGGCGAGGAGACGGCGCTGCTCGACTCGCTCGAAGGCTACAGAGGTCAACCGCGGCTCAAGCCTCCGTTCCCGGCCGTGGCGGGCCTGTACGCCTCGCCCACTGTGGTGAACAACGTGGAGTCCATCGCCAGTGTTCCCTCGATCATCGGCAACGGCGCCGACTGGTTCGCCGGGATGGGCACCGAGAAGTCCAAGGGCTTCGGCATCTTCTCGCTGAGCGGCCACGTCACCCGGCCCGGCCAGTACGAAGCGCCGCTCGGCATCACGCTGCGCGAGCTCCTCAGCATGGCGGGCGGCATCCGCGCCGGGCACCGGATCAAGTTCTGGACCCCGGGCGGCTCCTCCACGCCGATCTTCACCGACGAGCACCTCGACGTGCCGCTCGACTTCGAGGCGGTCGGTGCCAAGGGCTCGATGCTCGGCACCCGCGCCCTGCAGATCTTCGACGAGACCACCTGCGTGGTCCGTACGGTGCTGCGCTGGACGGAGTTCTACGCCCACGAGTCGTGCGGCAAGTGCACGCCGTGCCGCGAGGGCACCTACTGGCTCAAGCAGGTGCTCAAGCGCCTGGAGGCGGGGCAGGGCACCGAGGACGACCTGGCCACGATCACCGACATCGCGGACAACATCCTGGGCCGGTCGTTCTGCGCGCTGGGCGACGGCGCCACCAGCCCGATCCACTCCTCGGTGAAGTACTTCCGCGATGAGTACCTCAAGCACTTCGAGATCGGCGGCTGCCCGTTCGACCCGAAGAAGTCCACTCTCTGGGGTGAGCAGTGACCGTCGTAGAGACCGAAACGAACCTGGTGACCCTGACCATCGACGGGTTCCAGGTCAGTGTCCCCAAGGGCACTCTGATCATCAGGGCCGCCGAGCTGCTGGGCATCCAGATCCCGCGGTTCTGCGACCATCCGCTGCTCGACCCGGCGGCCAACTGCCGGCAGTGCCTGGTCGACATCCCCGACGCGGGCAACGGCCGCGGTTTTCCCAAGCCGCAGCCGTCGTGCGCGATCGAGGTCGCCGAGGGCATGGTGGTGCAGACGCAGCTCACCTCGCCGGTCGCCGAGAAGGCGCAGCGCGCGGCCATGGAGTTCCTGCTGCTGAACCACCCGCTCGACTGCCCGGTCTGTGACAAGGGCGGCGAGTGTCCGCTGCAGAACCAGGCCATGTCCAACGGCCGCGGCGAGTCCCGGTTCCAGGAGCAGAAGCGTACCTTCCCCAAGCCGCTGCCGCTGTCGACGCAGGTGCTGCTCGACCGCGAGCGCTGCGTGCAGTGCGCGCGCTGCATCCGCTTCTCCGACCAGATCGCCGGTGACCCGCTCATCGAGTTCTTCGAGCGCGGCGCCAAGGAGCAGGTGCGTACGGCCGACGGCAAGCCGTTCAACTCCTACTTCTCCGGCAACACGGTGCAGATCTGCCCGGTGGGCGCGCTGACCGGTGCCGCCTACCGGTTCAGGGCCCGCCCGTTCGACCTGGTGTCCACGCCGAGCGCGTGCGAGCACTGCGCCTCCGGCTGCAGCATGCGCACCGATCACCGGCGCGGCCGGGTCACCCGCCGCCTGGCGGGCGACGACCCGCAGGTGAACGAGGAGTGGAACTGCGACAAGGGCCGCTGGGCGTTCGCGTACGCGCAGCAGCCCGACCGGCTGAAGACGCCGCTGGTCCGCAACGAGGAGGGCGTCCTCGTGCCCGCCTCGTGGCCTGAGGCGCTGTCGGTGGCCGCGGAGGGCCTGGCGAAGGCCCGAGGCAAGGCCGGCGTGCTCGTCGGCGGCCGGGCCACGGTCGAGGACGCCTACGCCTACGCCAAGTTCGCCAGGATCGCCCTGAACAGCAACGACGTCGACTTCCGCGCCAGGCCGCACTCCGCCGAGGAGGCGCAGTTCCTGGCGCACGCGGTGGCCGGCAAGGGCATCGACATCAGCTACGCCGACCTCGAGAGCGCCCCGCACGTGCTGCTCGTCGGGTTCGAGCCCGAGGAGGAGTCGCCGATCGTCTTCCTGCGCCTGCGCAAGGCGTGGATGAAGAAGGGGCTCAAGGTCACCGCCATCGCGCCGTTCGCGACGCCCGGCCTGGCCAAGATGGGCGGCACGCTCATCCGCACCGCTCCGGGCGCCGAGGCCGACGCCGTCGGGGACCTGCTCGGCACGCTGGCCGCGGGCACGATCGTGCTAGCTGGCGAGCGCCTGGCCACCGTGCCGGGCGCGTTCTCCGCCCTGATCAGGCTCGCCAACGTCTCCGACGCCCGGCTGGCCTGGGTGCCGCGCAGGGCCGGTGAGCGCGGCGCGGTCGAGGCCGGCGCGCTGCCCAACCTGCTGCCGATCGGCCGCCCGGTCGACGACGAGACCGCGAGGGCCGAGGTGGCCAGGGCGTGGAACGTGGCCTCGGTGCCCGCCACGCCGGGCCGCGACACCGCCGGCATCCTCGCCGCCGCCCGCGACGGCGAACTGGACGCGCTGGTCGTCGGCGGCGTCGACCCCTACGACCTGGCCGACCCGGCGGCTGCGCTCGACGCGCTCGAGCGTACGCCGTTCATCGTCAGCCTGGAGATCCGCGCGAGCGCCGTCACCGACCGCGCCGACGTGGTGCTGCCCGTCGCCGCCGTCCAGGAGAAGGGCGGCACGTTCGTCAACTGGGAGGGCAGGGGCCGCTCGTTCGAGGCGCCGCTCAAGGTGCCCGGCCTGCAGTCCGACATCGCGGTGATCGGCAACCTGGCCGACCGGATGGACGTGCACCTCGGCCTGCCCGACGCCAAGGCCGTGCGGCGGGAGCTGTCGGGCATGGGCGCCTGGCGCGGCAGCCGCGTCACCGCCCCGCACACCGCCACCCGCGCCCAGGTCGCCCCGGCCGCCGGCGAGGCCCTGCTGGCCACCTGGCACCTGCTGCTCGACGACGGCAGGCTGCAGGACGGCGAGCCCTACCTGGCGGGCACCGCCCGCGAGGCCGAGGCGCTGGTCTCCGCGGTCACCGCCGCCGAGATCGGCGTCGTCGACGGCGACAAGCTCGTCATCGGCGGCCCGGAGGCCGACACCGTCACGCTGCCGGTGCGCGTCGCCGACCTGCCGGACCGCGTGGTCTGGGTGCCGGCCAACTCCGGCGGCTGCTCGGTCACACGTGACCTGCGCGCGGTGGCCGGCGACATCGTCACGATCGGGAGCGCCTCATGATGCACCTTCTCGCGGCCGATCCCACCCTTGCCGACTTCGGCAAGGACCCGCTGTGGATCACCATCATCAAGGCCGTGATGCTCTTCCTCTTCCTGATGCTGGGCATCCTGTTCGGCGTCTGGTTCGAGCGCAAGCTGATCTCGCGGATGCAGCACCGCTACGGCCCCAACCGGGCCGGCAAGTTCGGTCTGCTGCAGTCCGTGGCCGACGGCCTGAAGATGGGTCTGAAGGAGGACATCTTCCCGCGGACCGTGGACAAGGTCCTCTACCTGCTGGCGCCGGTCATCATGGTGGTGCCGGCGTTCCTGGCCTTCTCGATCGTGCCGTTCGCGCCGATGGTCAACCTGTTCGGCGTGCAGACGCCGCTGCAGCTGGTCGACCTGCCGGTGGCGGTGCTGTTCATGCTGGCCATGGGCGCGGTCTCGGTCTACGGCGTGGTGCTGGCAGGGTGGTCGTCGCGCTCGCCGTACGCGCTGCTGGGCGGGCTGCGGTCGGCGGCCCAGGTGGTTTCGTACGAGATCGCGATGGGGTTGTCGTTCGTGGCGATCTTCCTGTTCGCGGGCACGCTGTCCACCTCCGAGATCGTCAAGGCGCAGGGGGACACATGGTTCGCCGTGCTGCTCATCCCGTCGTTCCTGATCTACGTGGTGTGCATGTTCGGCGAGGCGGCGCGCATCCCGTTCGACCTGCCCGAGGGTGAGGGCGAGCTGGTCGGCGGGTTCCAGACCGAATATTCCTCGTCGCTGAAGTTCGCCCTGATCATGATGGGCGAATACCTGCACACGTTCACCGCCTCGGCCATCGCGGTGACGTTGTTCCTGGGCGGCTGGCGGGCGCCGTGGCCGATCTCGTTGTGGGACGGCGCGAACGTCGGCTGGCTGCCGGTGCTCTGGTTCTTCATCAAGTTCGTGCTGACCTTCTGCTTCATCGTGTGGGTGCGCGCCTCGTTGCCTCGGGTGCGTTACGACCAGCTGATGGCGTTGGGCTGGAAGGTGCTGATCCCGGTCAACCTGGCGTGGATCCTGCTGGTGGCGGCGGTGCGCAACGTCGTGATCAACGAGGGCGACAGGATGATCGGCATCGGCCTGGGCGCGGTGATCGTGGTCGGGGCGCTGGCCATCTGGATGCGGTTCGACACCGTCAACCAGCGGCGCAAGGAGGCCAGGAAGGCGCAGGTGGAGGCCGAGTTCGAGGAACTGTCCAAGGAGCCGGTGGCGGGCGGCTTCCCGGTGCCGCCGCTTGATCTGCCGCACTACCACGGGGTGCAGCACAAGGAGATTCCCAGTGGGACTAACTGACTGGCTGAACCCCGTCAAGGGCTTCGGGGTCACCTTCCATACGATGTTCAAAAAGCCCGTCACGACGAACTACCCGGAGGAGAAGAGGCCCACGGCCCCGCGCTTCCACGGGCGTCACCAGCTCAACCGCTGGCCTGACGGGCTGGAGAAGTGCGTCGGGTGCGAGTTGTGCGCCTGGGCGTGCCCGGCCGACGCGATCTACGTCGAGGGCGCGGACAACACCGAGGAGGAGCGCTACTCGCCGGGCGAGCGTTACGGGCGCACGTACCAGATCAACTATCTGCGGTGCATCCTGTGCGGGCTGTGCATCGAGGCCTGCCCGACCCGCGCGCTCACCATGACGAACGAGTACGAGCTCGCCGACAGCGACCGCGAGAGCCTCATCTACACCAAGGAGATGCTGCTCGCGCCGCTGACCCAGGGCATGGAGCAGCCTCCGCACCCGATGCGGCTCGGCGAGACCGAAGAGGACTACTACCGCCTGGGACGGACCAATGGGTGAGACCATCACTTTCTGGGTGCTCGCCGTCGTCTCCGTCGGCGCCGCGCTCGGCATGGTCTTCAACAGGAAGGCCGTGTACTCCGCGCTGATGCTCGGCACCGTGATGCTCAGCCTGGCCGTCCTGTACGCCGTGCAGGACGCGCCCTTCCTGGCCGTGGTGCAGATCATCGTCTACACCGGCGCGATCATGATGCTGTTCCTGTTCGTGCTCATGCTCGTCGGCGTGGACTCGTCGGACTCCTTCGTCGAGACGCTCAAGGGCCAGCGGTTCTGGGCCGTCATCGCGGCGCTCGGCTTCGTGTCGCTGATCGCGCTCGCCATCGGCAACGCGGTCTTCGCCGACGAGGCGGGGCTCGCGCAGGCCACCGCGCAGGGCGGCTACATCCGCTCCATCGCGCTGCTGCTGTTCACGAAGTACGTCTTCGCGTTCGAGATCACCTCGGCGCTGCTGATCACCGCCGCGCTCGGCGCGATGGTGCTGGCGCACCGCGAACGACTCACCGACAGGCCCACGCAGAAGGACCTGTCCCGTGCCCGGTTCCTCGGCGACCACCCGTCGCCGCTGCCCGGTCCCGGCACGTACGCCAGGAACAACGCCATCGACATGCCGGCGCTGCTGCCGGACGGGTCGGTCGCGGAGTCCTCGGTCAACCGCTACATCGCGCGCTACGACGTCGAGCACGGCCGCGTGCCCGAGGACCCCAAGCTCGCCGCGGCCATCAGGCACCGGGCCGACGACGACGGCGCGGACAGCGACGCCGAAGAGAGCAACGGGGTGACCAAGTGACCACGCACTACCTGATCCTTTCGGGGTTGTTGTTCGCCATCGGCGCGATGGGCGTGCTCATCCGGCGCAACGCGATCGTGGTGTTCATGTGCGTGGAGCTCATGCTCAACGCCTGCAACCTCGCCTTCGTCACCTTCTCCAGGCAGGTCGGCAACCTGGAAGGCCAGATCATCGCGTTCTTCGTGATGGTGGTGGCCGCGGCCGAGGTCGTCGTCGGCCTGGCCATCATCGTGACGATCTTCCGAACCCGCAGGTCCGCGTCCGTCGACGACGCCAACCTGCTGAAGTACTAAGAGGTGACTGGTGGAATCTCATATCGCTGAGATCGCCCAGCACACCGGCGGCGTGATCGGACTGTCCTGGCTGATGATCGCCTTCCCGCTCGTCGGGGCGTTCGTCCTGCTGGTGTTCGGCCGGTTCACGAACCGCTGGGGCCATCTGCTGGGCGTGGCCATGTCCCTCGCCTCGTTCGCCGTGGCGGTGCTGGCCTTCTTCGAGCTGGTCGGGTTCGGGGAGGAGCAGCGCCGGCGGGCCGTGCACCTCTACGAGTTCATCCCGGGCATGGTCGACATGGGGCTGCTGATCGACCCGCTGTCGATCAGCTTCGCCCTCCTGATCACGGGTGTGGGCTCGCTGATCCACATCTACTCGATCGGCTACATGTCGCATGACGAGCACCGGCGCAGGTTCTTCGCCTACCTGAACCTGTTCGTGGCCGCGATGCTCCTGCTGGTGCTGGCCGACAACTACGTGGGCCTGTTCATCGGCTGGGAGGGCGTGGGTCTGGCCTCGTACCTGCTGATCGGGTTCTGGCAGTTCAAGCCGTCGGCGGCGGTCGCGGCGAAGAAGGCGTTCGTCGTCAACCGCGTCGGCGACCTCGGCCTGCTGGTCGGCATGTTCCTCATCTGGACCACGTTCGGCACGCTCGCCTTCGGCGAACTGCAGCCGATCACGTCCGAGAACCCGACCACGCTCGCCATCGGGCTGCTGCTGCTCCTCGGCGCGTGCGGCAAGTCGGCGCAGCTGCCGCTGCAGTCCTGGCTGCTCGACGCCATGGAGGGCCCGACTCCCGTGTCGGCCCTGATCCACGCCGCGACCATGGTCACCGCCGGCGTCTACCTCGTGGTGCGCTCGGGGGCGTTCTTCTTCCCCGAGGGCTCGGGGGCCGCGCTCGCCGTGGCCATCGTCGGCGCGGCCACGCTGCTCGCCGGCGCGATCATCGGTTGCGCGAAGGACGACATCAAGAAGGGCCTGGCCGGCTCGACGATGTCGCAGATCGGCTACATGATGCTCGGCGCGGGCCTCGGTCCGGCGGGTTACGCCTTCGCGATCGGCCACCTGATCACGCACGGCTTCTTCAAGGCCGACCTGTTCCTCGGCGCCGGCTCGGTCATGCACGGCATGAACGACGAAGTCGACATGCGCAAGTACGGCGGGCTGCGCAAGCTCATGCCCACCACCTTCGCCACGTTCTTCATCGGCTACCTGGCGATCATCGGGTTCCCGCTGCTGTCCGGCTACTTCACCAAGGACGGCATCATCGAGACCGCGGTGCACCACCAGCCGATCCTCGGCTGGCTGGCCGTGCTCGGCGCGGGCATCACCGGCTTCTACATGTCGCGGATGGTCTTCATGACCTTCTTCGGCCAGAAGCGCTGGGCCGACGACGCCCACCCGCACGAGTCGCCGTCCGTCATGACCATCCCGCTGATGATCCTGTCGCTCGGCGCGCTCGGCCTGGGCGCCTACCTCGTCCTGAGCAACCGGCTGCTGCTGTTCCTCGCCCCGGCGGTCGGCCGGCCGGAAGAGCTGCCCGCCTTCCACTTCACCAGCACCCCCGGCCTGGCGACCCTGGCGCTCGTCGCGGTCGGCGCGGCCTTCGCGTGGATGAGGTACGGCCGGGCCGAGGTTCCGTCCGTGCAGCCGCGCGGCTCCTTCCTCACCACGTTCGCCCGGCGCGACCTGTACGGTGACGCGCTCAACGAGTCGCTCTTCATGCGTCCCGGCCAGTGGCTGACCCGCCTCGCGGTGTACTTCGACAACCGCGGCATCGACGGGATCGTCAACGGTCTGGCGGCGGGCATCGGCGGCAGCTCCGGGCGCCTGCGGCGGATCCAGACGGGCTTCGCCAGAACGTACGCGCTGTCCATCCTGATCGGTGCCGCCCTGCTGACCGGCGCCCTGCTCCTCGTTGGGAACATCTGATGTCACCCTGGCTTCCGATACTCATGGCGGTGCCCGTGCTGGGCGCCATCGTGGTGGCCCTGCTTCCCAAGGGCAGTGACAAGCTGGCCAAGCAGGTCACGTTGCTGGTCTCGCTGGCGGTGCTGGTCCTGACGGGCGTCATGGCCGCCGGGTTCAAGCCCAACGGCGACCGTTTCCAGTTCGTCGCCGAGTACGACTGGATCCCGAGTTTCGGCGTGAAGTTCGGGGTCGGCGTCGACGGCGTGGCGCTCGTACTGATCGCGCTGTCGGTGGTGCTGGTGCCGATCGTGGTACTGGCCTCCTGGCACGACGCCGACGGCGTCAAGACCGCCGACGGCACGCTCATCACGCCCAAGCGGTCGGTGAAGACGTACTTCTCGCTGCTGCTGGTGCTGGAGACGATGATGATCGGCGTCTTCGCGGCGACCGACATCTTCCTCTTCTACGTCTTCTTCGAAGCCATGCTGATCCCGATGTACTTCATGATCGGCTCGTACGGCGGCGCCCAGCGGTCCTACGCGGCCGTGAAGTTCCTGCTGTACTCGCTGTTCGGCGGCCTGCTCATGCTGGTCGCGGTCATCGGTCTCTACGTGGTCGCGGGCAGCAAGACGTTCATGTTCCCCGAACTGGTCGGCGCCATCCAGGACCCGGCGATGCAGAAGTGGCTCTTCGGCGGGTTCTTCATCGCGTTCGCGATCAAGGCGCCGCTGTGGCCGGTGCACACGTGGCTGCCCGACGCGGCCGCCCAGGCACCCGCCGGGGCCGCCGTGCTGCTGGTCGGCGTGCTGGACAAGGTCGGCACGTTCGGCATGCTCCGCTTCTGCCTGGAGCTGTTCCCCGACGCCGCCAAGGCGTTCACGGTGCCGATCGTCGTGCTGGCGGTCATCAGCATCATCTACGGCGCCATCGTGGCCATCGGGCAGACCGACATGAAGCGGCTCATCGCGTACACGTCGATCTCGCACTTCGGGTTCATCGTCATGGGGGTGTTCGCCATGTCGTCGGTCGCCCAGTCCGGCGCGGCCCTCTACATGGTCAACCACGGCTTCGCCACCGGCGCGCTGTTCCTGGCCGCCGGGTTCCTCATCGCCAGGCGCGGCTCGCCGTTCATCGGCGACTACGGAGGCGTGCAGAAGGTCGCGCCGGTGCTCGCGGGCTTCTTCCTCGTCGCCGGTCTGGCCGGGCTCTCGCTGCCGGGCCTGTCGTCCTTCGTGAGCGAGTTCATGGTCATGATCGGCACGTACTCGAGCCAGGCCCACGGGTCGGGAGCGCTGACGGCGGCCGCGGTCGTCTCCGCGGTGGCCGTGATCCTGGCGGCCGTCTACATCCTGTGGATGGTGCAGCGGACCCTGAACGGCCCGACCGCCGAGCCGGTCAAGCCGTTCAAGGACGTCAACGCCCGCGAAATCTGGGTGCTGGCTCCGCTGGTCGCCCTGATCATCGGGTTCGGTCTCTTCCCCAAGCCGCTGCTCGATGTGATCAACCCGTCAGTGCAACAGACGCTGACCAACGTGGGCGTACCCACCTCCACCATCGCTGAGAAGGGGACAGGTCAGTGAACACCATCCCAGCGCCGACGATCGAGTACGGCACGCTCGCGCCGCTGCTGGTGGTCTTCGGCGCGGCCATCATCGGCGTGCTCGTCGAGGCCCTGGCGCCGCGTTACCTGCGCAAGGCGATCCACATGCCGCTGACCCTGCTCAGCCTGGCCGGCGCGTTCGCGCTGGTCCTTGTGCAGGTCCTGCGCGGCCAGGTGTCCACCACGGCCTCCGCTGTGGGCGCGCTCGCGGTCGACGGGCCCTCGCTGTTCATCTGGGGCGTCATCCTCGTCCTGTCGTTCGTCTGCGTGCTGCTCATCAACGACGAGGGCCACTTCGTCGCCTCGGCCGCGGCCGTGCCGGGCAGCGCCGACGAGGAGCAGGCCGAGTCCGCGGGCGGCGGCCACACCGAGGTCTACCCGCTGGTTCTGTTCGCCGTGGGCGGCATGCTGCTGTTCCCGGCCTCGCACGACCTGCTGATGATGTTCGTGGCCCTCGAGGTCATGTCGCTGCCGCTCTACCTGCTGTGCGGCCTGGCCCGCCGGCGCCGCCTGCTCTCGCAGGAGGCGTCCATGAAGTACTTCCTGCTGGGCGCGTTCTCCTCGGCGTTCTTCCTGTACGGCATCGCGATGGTCTACGGCTACGCGGGCACCGTCTCGCTGCCGGGCATCAACGAGGCCCTGGCCCGCGGCGCCGCGCTCGACCCGCTGCTGATGATCGGGCTGGCGCTGCTCGGCGTCGGCCTCATGTTCAAGATCGGCGCGGCTCCGTTCCAGGCCTGGAAGCCCGACGTCTACCAGGGCGCCCCCACGCCGATCACCGCGCTGATGGCCTCCGGGACGCTCGTCGCCGCCGTGGGCGCCGTACTGCGGGTGTTCTGGGTGGGTCTGGGCAACCTCGACTGGAACTGGCGGCCGGCCATCTGGGGCGTCGCCGCGCTCACGATGATCGTCGGCTCGATCCTGGCGATCACGCAGACCGACATCAAGCGCATGCTGGCGTACTCGTCCGTCGCGCACGCGGGTTTCCTGCTCGTCGGCGTGATGGCCACGTTCGGCACCGCCGAGCAGAACGCCGGCTCACTGAAGGCCGTGCTGTTCTACCTGGCGGTCTACGGCATCACCACGGTCGGCGCGTTCGCGGTGGTCACGCTGGTACGCGACCCTGGCGGCGAGGCGGGGCACCTGTCGCGCTGGGCCGGGCTCGGCAAGCGTGCCCCGATGCTGGCCGGGGTGTTCGCCTTCTTCCTGCTGGCCTTCGCCGGCATCCCGCTGACCAGTGGTTTCTTCGGCAAATACGCCGTGTTCGCGGCCGCTCTGGAAAGCGGCACGCAGCCCGGCGACTCGATGGGCGGCTGGATGGCGGCGCTGGTGGTCGTGGGCGTCGTGGCCTCGGCGATCGCGGCGTTCTTCTACGTCCGCGTGATCGTGCTGATGTTCTTCAGCGAGCCCTCGGCCGAGGGTCCGGCGATCGCGGTGCCCAGTATGGGAACCGTAGCCGTCATCGCCGTCTCCCTGCTGGTTACCGTAGGGGTGGGGCTCTATCCGGAGTCCATGCTCGGTGTTGCTGACGACGCTGCTCGCAGCCTGTTCATTAGATAAGGGGATCCCGTATGTCCGCGCCTCCCGTGGTTGACCTTCCCATTGAGGACGAGCGGTTGGCGCAGGACGTGGCCAACGGACTGGCCGCGGTCGAGAAGCTGCTGCGCCGGTCGGTGGAGAGCGAGGACGCCTTCGTCACGGAGGCGTCCAGGCACCTCATCGAGGCCGGTGGCAAGCGGTTCAGGACGCTGATGGTGCTGCTGGCCGCGCAGTTCGGCGACCCGTCCGCGCCCGGTGTGGTGCCCGGCGCGGTCGTGATCGAGCTGACCCACCTCGGCTCGCTCTACCACGACGACGTCATGGACGAGGCCCCGGTGCGCCGGGGCTCTCCCTCCGCCAACGCCCGGTGGGACAACACCGTGGCGATCCTCACCGGCGACTACCTGTTCGCGCAGGCCTCCGACATCCTGGCCGACCTGGGTCCCGAGCTGATCCGCATCCAGGCTCAGACGTTCTCCCGCCTCGTGCAGGGGCAGATCCGCGAGACCATCGGGCCGCGCGACGACGAGGACCCCGTCGACCACTACCTCAGCGTGCTGTCCGACAAGACGGGTTCGCTGATCGCCGCCTCCGGCCGCTTCGGCGCGCTGCTGTCCGGGGCGCCCGCCGACGTGGAGGAGCGGCTGAGCCGCGCGTGCGAGGCCATCGGCGTGGGCTGGCAGCTCGGCGACGACCTGCTCGACGTCGCCTCCAGCGGGGCGCAGTCGGGCAAGACGCCGGGCACCGACCTGCGGGAGGGCGTCAAGACCCTTCCGGTGCTGTACGCGCTGGCCACGGGGGAGACGTCCCGGCTGACCTCGCTGCTGTCGGGGCCGGTCGCCGAGGAGGAGGTCGAGGAGGCGCTGACGCTGCTGCGGGCGCACCCGGGGATGGCGCGGGCGCGGGCGGAGCTGGAGTCGTGGGTGGACCGGGCCCGTGCCGACATTTTCGGCCTTCCCGACATCCCCGCCAAGAACGCATTTTTGGCGCTTTGTGACTACGTGGTGGAGCGCAGCGGCTGATCGCCCGCCGGATCGTTCGACTGGGCAGCCGATCTCCTGACCCGAGCGGCCGCCCGCGCCGTCCGGAGGCTGTCGTACGTGAAGACCGCCAGCGCGGCCCAGACGATCGCGAACCCGATCCACCGGCTCGGCGGCATGACCTCCCGCACGATCAGCACGCCGCACGCGAACTGCAGGATCGGCGCGATGTACTGCAACAGCCCGATGGTGCTCAACGGCACCCGGATGGCCGCCGCCCCGAAGCAGAGCAGCGGCACGGCCGTGACGAGACCCGCGCTCGCCAGCAGCACCGCGTGCCCGACGCCTTCGGTCCCGAACGTCGAGGCGCCGGTGCCCTGCAGGAAGAGCAGATAACCGAGGGCGGGCGGCAGCAGCACCACGGTCTCCACGGCCAGGCTCTCGGTGGCCGCCACGTTGGCCCGCTTCTTGACCAGGCCGTACGCGCCGAAACTCATCCCCAGCGTGAGGGCGATCCACGGCGGACGCCCGTAGTCGACCGTCAGCACCAGCACGGCCAGCGCCCCGAACCCGACCGCCGCCCACTGCAACGGCCGCAGCCGCTCCCGCAGCAGCACCACCCCGAACAACACGTTGACGAGAGGGCTGATGAAGTACCCCAGGGCACTCTCCACCACGTGCCCGGTGTTGACCGCGTAGATGTAGGTGCCCCAGTTGATCGTGATCGTGACGGCGGCCAGGCTCAGCAGACCGAAGGTTCCCGGCCGGCGGGCCAGCTCCCGGATCCACGACCAGTGCCGGCGTACGGCCAGCGCTGCGGCGACGGCGACCAGCGACCAGACCATCCGGTGAGCCAGGATCTCCACGGCTCCCGAGGGCTTGAGCAGCGGCCAGTAGAGCGGGAACAGACCCCACATGGTGTAGGCGGCCACCCCGAACAGGACACCGCGCCGAAGGTCAGGCATGTACCTCAGTTTCATGCATTACAACCCTTAAACACAAACGGGTTCCTCTGAAGGGAATTATTCAGAAGCCCTTAAATGTTGGGGGTATGTAGGCTGAGGGAAGACCTCTGGAGGTGCGTTATGGGCTGGCTGTTCGGCGGCAACAAGACATCGATGGTCCGACCGGAGGACGCCCTGCCGGGCCGCGCGGAGCCCATGCCCGTGCCGGACCGCCACGCCGTCCTCGACGCCTCGCTCGCCCCGCCGTACGCGCCGGGGCTGGAGGTCGCCGACTTCGGCCTCGGCTGCTTCTGGGGCGCCGAGCGCATCTTCTGGCAGACGCCGGGCGTCGTCACGACGGCCGCCGGCTACCAGGGCGGTCACACCCCCAACCCGACGTACGACGAGGTCTGCAGCGGCCTCACCGGGCACGCCGAAGTCGTCAGGGTCGTCTTCGACCCGGCGAAGGTGTCGTACGAGGAGCTCCTGAAGATCTTCTGGGAGGCCCACGACCCGACGCAGGGCATGCGCCAGGGCAACGACGTCGGCACGCAGTACCGTTCGGCCATCTACTACCACTCGCCGGAGCAGCGGAAGGCCGCCGAGACGTCGCGGGACGCGTACCAGAAGGTGCTCAAGCAGGCCGGGTACGGCGACATCACGACCGAACTCGCCCCCGCCGGACCTTTCTACTTTGCCGAGGACTATCACCAGCAGTATCTCCACCGCAACAAAAACGGGTACTGCGGGATCGGCGGGACAGGCGTGGCCTGCCCAGTCGGCCTGACGTCCGGCGAGGCGTAGACCTGCGGAGACAGCCAAATCCTGGCCCTTGATCGCCCGGCAAGTCCGGTGTCGATCTTGGGCCAGAGCCGTTTCCGGCGACAACCTTCACTACAGGGTCAAGGGCGTGCCGCCTGCGGCGTGCCCGCCGCGCGGGCTCGCTGCCCACAATGATCCCTAAGCACGGGATTGCGGCAACGGGCATCAGTCGTGTCTCGGGATGCCGGAGACCTCGTGGTCGGCATGGAAGAGGGCCTCGTTGATGATGGCCCGGACGTGGGCGTCGCGGGCTCGGTAGAGCACGCGGCGGCCGTCGCGCCGGGTCTGCACGAGCCCGGCCAGGCGGAGTTTGGCCAGGTGCTGGGAGACCGAGGGCCGGGCGGCGCCGATGGCGGCGGACATGCTGCTGACGTCGTACTCGCCGCTGGACAGCAGCCACATCAGGCGTAGCCGGGTGGCGTCGCTGAGCATCCGGAAGGCGTCGACGGCCGTGTCGACCTGCGCGCTTGTCGGTTGCTCTTGCGGCTGTGACGCACCTGATTGGTTGTCGCGTGCATACATGACTACATATAGTCCCGGCAATTGGGTCAAAGGCAAGCGAGAGGTACGCGATGGCTGAGGTTGATCCCCCGCAGCACGGTCATGGGCACGGTCACAGTCATGGGCATGGGCACGAACAGGTCCGGGGCATGCGGTTGCTGTCGAAGCTCCGCCATGTCATCACCCCGCACAGCCATGACAGCGCGGACAAGACCGACACCGCGCTGGAGTCCAGCAGCCGGGGTATGCGCGTGCTGGCCATCTCGTTCGCCGTGCTGATCGCGACCGCGCTGGTGCAGGCGGTCATCGTGTCGCTGTCGGGGTCGGTGGCGTTGCTGGGCGATACGCTGCACAACTTCGCCGACGCGCTGACCGCGGTGCCGCTGGCGATCGCCTTCTCGCTGGGGCGGCGGGCGGCCACGCGCCGCTTCACCTACGGTTACGGCAGGGCGGAGGACCTGGCCGGGGTCGTCATCGTGCTGTTGATCGGGGCGTCGGCGGCGCTGGCCGGTTATGAGGCGGTCAAGCGGCTGATCGACCCGGCCGACATGCGGGCGCTGGGCCTGGTGGCCGCCGCCGGTGTGGTCGGGTTCCTGGGCAACGAGTGGGTCGCCCGCTACCGGATCAGGGTGGGCAGGGAAATCGGCTCGGCGGCACTGGTGGCCGACGGTCTGCACGCTCGCACTGACGGCTTCACGTCGCTGGCGGTGCTGCTGGGGGCCGGTGGGGCGGCGCTCGGGTTCCCGCTGGCCGACCCCATCGTGGGCTTGCTGATCACCGTGGCCATCTGCTTCGTGCTGCGCGATGCCGCCCGCGAGATCTACCACCGGCTGATGGACGCGGTAGACCCCAAGCTGATCAGCCAGGCGGAGGAGATCCTGGCGGCGGTGCCGGGTGTGGAGCGGGTCGGCGCGGTACGGCTGCGCTGGGTCGGTCACGCGCTGCGGGCCGAGGTCGAGATCGGCGTGCGTCATGACGCCTCGCTCATCGAGGCGCACGGCGTGGCCGTGGAGGCCGAGCACCGGCTGATCCATGAGCTGCCGCGGCTTCGTGCGGCGACGGTGCATGCCGACCCGGACGGCCCGGCCGGCACCGATCACCATGCCGTTCTCCTGACGCACAGGTAAGGCCAGGTAAGGGGCGTTTTGTCGGTAGCTTGTGCCAGGATGACGCGCCGGTGATTCGGGGGAGCGCGCATGCTGAGATCTTTGCCGGTGGCGGCCAGGACGCTGGTGTGGGTACGCATCCTCAACGCGCTCGGCGCCTACGTCCTGTCCTTTCTGACGGTGCTGACGGGCCCTGAGCTGGCGGCGGTGGCGCTGGCCTTGTTCGGGGTCACGGCGCTGATCTCACGATGGGCGGGGGCGTTCCTGCTCGATCGGTTCTCGCCGCGCACGGTGCTGGCCGCCGGGTTGGTGGCGACCGGTCTGTCGCTGGCCGCCCTCGCGCTGGCGCATGGTCAGGCTCAGGTGCTGGTGGCGATCGCGGTGGTGGGGCTGGCCTTCGAGGTGCACGAGCCGGCGTCGCAGGAGTTGCTGGCCCGGGCGAGCACGGGAGAGCGGCGGCATCACTCGTACGCGGTGATGGGGATGGCGCTGTCGGCGGCCGGAGCGGCTGCGGGACTGCTGGCGGCGGTGCTGCTGCCGCTCGGCGTGCGCTGGCTGGTGGCCGTCGACGCGCTCACCTGCCTGGTGGCGGCGGCCGTCGCGCTGAAATTCCTGGCCGTGCCGCCGCTGGCCGCGCTGGCCGGCACGGTGGCCGGAGCCATGGGAACGGGCGCCTTTCTGGCAGCGGGCGTGGCCTTCCTGGCGGTGCCCTTCATGCTGCGCCGCATCGCCGCCTGACCTCGATCAACGGCTGTGATCAGGGCTGTGATCAGGGCTGTGCGGCCAGCGTATGCACGCCGGGCACTACGGTGGCGCGAAAGGCCGCCTCCAGCTCTGCCGGAGTGGCGCTGATCCCCCCGTCCACCCATTTGGCGAGCAGGGCCACGAACGCCCCGACGACGCAGGTGACGACCAGGTCCAGCGACGTGGACGCCCGCACGCCGCGTACTGCACAGTCGGCGGCATTGGTTGTCGACCCTCCATGTTATTGGCCGGACCATACGTAAGCGAACAGGGTGTTCGACAGGAGGCGTGATGGGACTGGGCAGGCTGCTTCATGCTCATGCGGAAGACGCGGACGCGGGCCGGACGATCGATCGCCCGCGCGGTTACGAGGTCATGGCGGAGGTCGGCTTTCTCGGCCGGCGAAAGGAGGTCTTCACCAGGCTGGCCGCGCTGTCCATAGCGCGGCCGGGGGACCGCGTCGTCGACGTCGGCTGCGGCACCGGCTACCTGACCCGGATCATAGCCCGCACCGTCGGACCGGACGGACAGGTGGCGGGAGTGGACCCGTCCGTCTCGGTCATCGGACACGCCCGTCGGCGGGCCGCCGCCAACTGCTCCTACCTCGTCGGCGAAGGCCAGGCGATGGAGCTGCCCGACGCCTGTGCCGACGTGGTGGTCTCCAGTCCCGCGGTCCACCACATGCCGGCCGCCGATCGTGGCACGGCGATCCGGGAGATGTTCCGCGTGCTGCGGCCCGGCGGCCGATTGCTGATCGCCGAGTTTCGTCCGCCCGCCAACCCGCTGCTCGCCCACCTGGTCGCGGCACTGACGGGGCCGGAGATGCGGCACAACGCGCACCACCTGCTCGGCGACCTCGTCCCGCAGGCAGGCTTCCAGGTCCGGTCCTGGACACGGGCGATCTTCGGTGATGCTCTCCTACGTCCGGGCTCGTCGACCGGCCAGTTGATCCGCACGGAGGGCTGCGGCTGCTCGCCTCAGAGGGGCAGCAGGAACAGGCTGAGCGGGGTGGTGGACACGGTGAGCACTGTCAGCAGTACGGCGGCCCCGGTCAGGAACCGCAGCCGGGGCTCCGGCGCGGTCAGCCGGTGGAGGCGGGCGTCGATCTCCCCGGTGCCGCCGAGCGTGCCTGCGGGGGAGGGCAGACGGTCACTGGAGCGGAAGCGGCGCAGCGCCGCCGACAGCGTGGCCGGGCCGTGGGCGCGGGCGGCCCGGTCGTCGGCGCGCATCTCGACCAGCATGGCGACGTGGCGCAGCATGGCGCGCACCGCCCCGCTCCACGGCAGCGCACGCTCAAGCACGGCGAACGGCAGCAGCGCCAGGTCGTGCCGTTCGCGGGCGTGCGCCCGCTCGTGGGCGAGCACCGCGGCGAGCTCGGCGCGGGGCAGCAGACCGAGCGCCCCGGTGCTGACCACGATCGCGGCCCGCCTGCCCGGCACGCAGTAGGCGGCGACCGCCGGATGCTCGACGACGTGCGCCCCAGCCGCGTCCGGATCGGTGGAGGCGACCAGGCTGAGCAGCGCCCGCTGCCGTCGCCGCAGCGTCGCCAGCGAGCGGCAGGTCAGCACGAAGGCGACGAGCAGCCACACGGTCAACGCCAGGCCCAGCGCGATGGCCGGCAGATGCCAGGGCGACAGGCGTACGGGCAGGTCACCGCCGGCGAGGTGGGCTAGCCCGGGGACGATGCCCAGCCTGAGCGGCGCGAGCCCGACGGCCAGCAGCGCGCCGATCAGAGAGGAAACCGCCGTCAGCGCGACAGCTTGCCAGACGAGCACGCCGGCGCGCGGGAAGCGCGTGGCCCAGCGGGCGCGCGGCATCACCACGGCGGCCGCGAGCGCGAGGGCCAGGGTGATGAGGTGGTGCGCGGCGTAGGTCACGGCCGCTCCCCGCCGGGCGGCAGCGCTTCGCGCAGCGCCTCGGCCTCTTCGGCGGTGACCGACTGGGCGAAGTGGCTGAGCGCGGCGATCCGGTCGCCGGTCTCGCTCAGTGCCGACAGCATCAGCTCGGCGATGTACGCCTCCCGCCGGGCAGCGGGCAGGTAGCGCCAGGTGCGTCCGTCGTCGTCGCGTTCGCGGCGTACGTACCCCTTGGCGGCCAGCCGGTTCATCACGGTCATCACCGTCGAGTACGCGAGCTTACGGTCGGGCAGCTCGTTGACCACGTCGCGGACGGTCAGCCAAGCGTCGGAGCGCCACAGCACGTCCATGATCGAGCGCTCCAGCTCGCCGAGACTGTTCACGCCCGCTCCTCGCTCTTCTCGTCGATGCCTTCCTGGGCGATGCGTTGCCCGCCGGTGAGCACCGTGGCAGCGGCCAACGCGGCCGATGCGGCCCCGGCCAGGTACGGCAGCGCCGCCCCGAGGTCAAACAGTAACCCAGAGGCGGCCGGGCCGACGATCCGGGCGGCGGCGCTCGCCGACTGCCCGACGCCGAGCCTCGCCCCGCGCCGACGCGCCGATCCGGCAGCGGCCAGCAGGCTGGACACGGACGGGGTGAGCAGACCGTGCCCGGCGGCCAGCAGGCACAGCGCGGCCAGGCACTGCCACCAGGTCGCCGCCACCGCCATGGCCAGCAGGCAGGCCGCCATCACCGCCGCGCCCGCTGCCGCCACGCGCGCCTCGCCCCACCGCCGGGCCAGCACCGCCACCAGGCCGCCCTGGACAATGGCCATGGCCAGCCCCGCCGCCGCCAGGGCGAGCCCGATCGCGGTCGCGTCCCAGCCGTAGCGGTCACGGCCGAGGAAGGCCAGCGTGGTCTCCATGCCGACGAAGGAGGCCATCGCCAGGAAGGCGGAGGCGGCCAGCAACAGCACGGGCGCCCGCTGCTCGGGGCCGCCGTCCGGCTCGTCCGGCGGCGGGCGGCAGCCGGGCTCGGGCAGCCAGAGCAGGGCCGCTACCAAGTTCACGGCGGCCAGCGCGGCGGCCACGTACGCGCAGGCCGCGAACCCCAGCGGCGCCATCACACCGCCCATCGCCGGCCCCAGCACGAACGCCAGTGCGATGGCCGCGCCGAGCCGCGCCATCGCGCCCGTGCGCCGCTCGGCCGGTACCGCGTCGGCGACGTAGGCGTGCGCCACCGAGATGCTGCCCCCGCAGGCCCCGGCCAGAGCCCGGCAGGCCAGCAGCCAGCCCAGCGACTCCGCCATGCCGGTCAGCGCCATCGACACCGCCGTCCCGGCCAGCGCCAGCAGTACCACCGGCCGCCGCCCGTACCGGTCCGACAGCCGGCCCAGCACCGGCGCGGCCAGGAACTGCGTCACCGAGTAGGCGCTCATCAGCGCCCCGAACCACAGCCCGCCCGCTCCCAGCCCGGCGGCGTAGAACGGCAGCGAAGGCAGGACCAGGGTGAAGCCCAGCAGATCCACGAACACCGTGGCCGCGATGACCAGTTGCGCCCTGCGCCCCATCACCCGGCACCCTGCCAGATCTGCAGCAGCCGGCCCGTCACCACGGCCACCGCGAACCCGGCCACGACGAGGATCCCCGAACCCCAGCGACTGCGCTCCGCCAACGCCAGCACCACCCCGCCCGGCGGGATCAGCGCACTTCCCAGCAGGTAGCCGTACAACGTCACCAGATCCCGGGACCCGGCATCGCCGATCGCCGCCACGACCGTCACCCCGGCCTGTACCAGCACGGCCATCTCCAGAACGGCGACCCCGCAGAGCAGGACCATCCCCATGGCGCGGTCACGCAGAGCCGAGACCAGGCTCGCCAGCGCGAGCAGCAGCGCGCCGACGATCACGCCGGTCGCGATCGCGCTGTTCACCTCGCCTCCACGACCGGGTGCCGGCCACCACCTTGGCCCTGTGCGTCCTGCATCGTCCCTCCCGCATCGAAGCCGGAGCCGAATCCGACCCCTCTACTACGCCGTGTAACACTACATCGTGTAATAGATGCATCCAGAGGAAGGGTGAGATCAGGAGATGAGTCAGCTACTGGCCGGATCCAGCGACCTCGTGCTGTTCACGGCGCTGATTGGATACGCCCTGGCGCTGCTGGCACACGCCGCCGCCCAGGCCTCAGCGCGCCGACGGGAGCACGATCAGACCGCACGGGCGCGGGTCCTCGTGCCTGCGGCGGCTGCCCCACCTCTCGTGCCACCTCCGAACACATCCTCCGTCCCAAGGCTGGCGAGCCGCTGCATGCTGGCGGCGGTCCTGCTCCACGCGGCGGCCACGGCTTTGCGGGGTGCCGCCACCGGGACCGTCCCGCTGGGCACCATGTACGAGTTCGTCACGGCCTCAGCGCTGGCGGCCGCGGTGTCGTACCTGCTGCTGTCCCGCGCCCGTCCCGAAGCCCGCGCCTTGGGACTGTACGTGGCGGGCGGCGTCGCCGCCGCTCTCGGGTCGGCCATCACCGGCCTCTACACCGAAGCCGGACCACTCATCCCCGCCCTGCGCTCCGGGTGGCTGGCCATCCACGTCACCGCTTCCGTGGCCGCCAGCGGCGCCTTCACCCTCGGCGCCATCACCTCAGCCCTGTTCCTGTACGCTCGCGGGCGCGGCGCCGTGCACGGCCTGGAGCCGCACCAACTCGACGTCCTCGCCCGGCGGCTGCACAGCTTCGCCTTCCCGATCTGGACGTTCGCCGTCATCGCCGGCGCCATCTGGGCCGACAGCGCCTGGGGCCGCTACTGGGGCTGGGACCCCAAGGAGGTGTGGGCCTTCATCACCTGGGTCATCTACGCCGCCTACCTGCACGCCCGCGCCACCCGAGGCTGGAGTCCGCAGCGGGTCGCGCTCATCGCCGTCACCGCCTATACCAGCCTGCTGTTCAACCTGATCGGCGTGAACCTGCTCCTCGACTCCCTGCACTCCTACGCGAGGCTGTGACAAGGCGTTGCGCATGGCCTCACCACGGTTATCTGCCACGATTGCCGCTTCGACGTAGTTGACGGCCGAGGTGCGACACACGTTCGCGGCGATGGCGTGGGTTCTTCGAGGTTTGACGGCCTATGACACGTTGGTTGACGGCACCCAGGGTCGAAGTATCGCGGTTCTGTGCAGAAAGATATACAGTTCATGTATGGCTGTTCTGCACGACGCTATTGAGCTGAGCGTCACAGAAGCGGCTCATCGAGGGGTTGCCCGCCTGGTGGCTGATGCGGAGCAGGGGACCGATCTGGTGGTCACCCGCCGGCATCAGCCGGTGGCGGCCGTGGTGAGCATTCGCCGACTCAATGAGTTGGAGGAGGCGGCGGCTGATCTGCGTGATCTTGCGCTGGTGCTCGCTCGGTCTGTCACGGACACGGGGGAGCGGGTCTCGCTCGACGACGTGCTTGCCGCCTTCGGGCAAACTCGCGAGTCGTTGGCCGCCATCCCGGACGATGAGTGAGTCGTGTCCGACGTCGTCTTTACGGCGCCGGCGGTCGACGACCTCCGACGCATTGGCCCAGACGCGGTACCCAAGGTACTCAAGAAGATCCTTCTCCTGCTGGATAACCCTGAGGCCGGTTACCCGCTCGGTGGGGAACTGACCGGTTTTCGGAAGCTGGTGGTCGGGCGTAACACCTGGCGTGTCGTCTACCGGATCACTGAGGGCAAGTCGGTGGAGATCTGTGAGGTGTGGGCCGTCGGTGAGCGTGCCGACGCAGAAGTGTACGCGGAGGCGACAGCGAGGGTCCGCGAGGCGGGTGCTGCCCGTCCTGAGTTTGTCCAGCTCGGTCAGGTGATCGAGCGTCTCGGCACGCTAGCCGATCATCTTCGGATGGAGGAAGCACCCCCTAGAGAACCGGTTCCGGATTGGCTCGCGGACCGGTTGATCCACACGGTCGGGATGGCCCGAGAGGACGTTGCTGCTCTTGATCTTCAAGAGGCTGTCGACCTGTGGGCGGAGTACCGGTCTAAGTCTCATTAGGTCGCACATCTATTGCCCGAAGCGAAGCGCTACCACCAGCAATACCTGTACAAAGTGCCCAATGGGTACTGCGGGATCGGCGGCACGGGCGTCACCTGCCCGGTCGGCCTGACCTCCGGCGAGGCGTATACCCGCGCCAGGGGCTTCGCATGGCGCTGATCTTCTGAAAGACCGCCTCGTGGCGCACGCCGCCTCGCGTGAGGAGGAGCGCGATCGATCCGGTTGATGCCTGACGTTGGCTGTCACGAAGCCGCGCGAACGGCGGCTCCAGATGCCGCGCAAGTCGAACCAGCCCCAGACGAGCGCGTGATCGCGCCGATCCCCCGAAGTTCCACGATCCGATAACCCACGCCAAGGCCGGCCACCCGTCTTTCAGTCAGGTCTTTCCTCCGCTCTGCGTGTGGCAGACCTTCGTCGATGAGTCGGAGGTGCAGACTTTTATGGAAACCGCCTTGCCCTCGTCGTAACTCTTGTCCCGGGTGCCCGCGCCCTTGAACCTCGCTGTTCCCGAGCCTGCGACGGTCAGGTAGGCCACCACGCTGTTGGGGTCACTGCCGTGGTGGTCTTCGAGCTCCACCTTCTCGTCGTACGCCCGGAAGTACGCCCTCACCCACTCATTGCCCTTATGGCATTCGGCCCATACATCCCTGCCGTCCTTGTCCTTGCTCGATGGGCCGGAACCGCTGAGGCTGGTGCAGTTCCACGCACTCGCCGACTGGGCCGCCGCCGGCGATGCCGTCGACAGGAGCGGCGCGGCCATCGCGATGGCCGCCAGCGCGACAGCCGTTGATCTCGGTAGTTTCATGATGCGGATTCCCCCTGTGGGTGCCGTCGTGAACTGATGTCCCTGCCTTCCTGCGACCACGGTAGAGCGTGCCGATTTATCTTTGCTTTCGATGCGTTCAGCGCATTACCGCATTCACCTTTCGGCGTTCTCACGCCGATTCGGTGTGCGCGAGGATGGCGGTGGCCAGTTCCTCGTGTACCTCGGGCGGCAGGGTGTGGCCCATGCCCGCCACGATCATCAGCCGCGCCCCTGGGATCTGCTCGGCGATGATCGCGCTGTGGCCCGGTTTGGCAGGCTCGTGGCTGCCCTCGATGACGAGTGTGGGCGCCTTGACCCGATGGAGTACTCCCACCGGCTCGAAGTCGGGTTTGGCCATGGCGGCCCGGCGGTGGTTGGCCACCGCTGACAGGTCGCGGGCCCGGTCGTGGATGCGTTCCTGCAGGCGCCGGGCCGCGTCCTCGTCGAACGGCAACCCGGTGCCGTGCAGCAGGCGCTGCTCGGCGATCATGCCGTCGATCCGGGCGCGCCGGTCCGCCGGTGGCGGGGCGGCCATCAACGTACGGTAGAAGGCCACGAACTCCGGTGTGGGCTCCGGCAGGCTCCCCTTGAGCTGCGGTTGTCCCGTCAGCGCCCGCATGATCACCTGGCCCTCGCCGCCGCCGAGCGGGGAGGAGCCGATGACGGTCAGCGAGCGCACCCG
This sequence comes from Nonomuraea sp. K271, assembly GCF_009908215.1. Classification (NCBI taxonomy): domain Bacteria; kingdom Bacillati; phylum Actinomycetota; class Actinomycetes; order Streptosporangiales; family Streptosporangiaceae; genus Nonomuraea; species Nonomuraea sp. K271. Next base: position 76,022 of record NZ_JAAAHR010000001.1, read on the forward strand.
CTCCGGCCGCTCCACGGCGACGAACTGGCCGAGCAGACCGCCCGCCGAGTGGCAGACCAGGTGGGCGCTCTCCAGGCCGTGCTGATCCATCACGCGGTAGACGTCGTTCTTGATGGCGTCCCAGGTGTACGGTTCCGCGTCGAAGTCCACGGTGTCCGACATGCCGGTGTCGCGGTGGTCGTAGCGGATCGCCCTGCGGCCTGCGGCGGCCAGCCGGCCGACGAGCTCGTCCGGCCACAGGATTCCCTGCGACATCGAACCCATGATCAGCAGGATCGGCGGGTCCGTCCGCGCGCCGAACTACTCACTCCAGATGTTCACGTTCTGCATGTCTCACAGCATGTCGTCTTCGGTCGCGGGCGGCTTCTGTAGAACTACCAGCCGCGCGAGATCCGTACGGGATGCGATGCCCAGCTTCGGATAAATCTTGTACAGGTGGTACTCGACCGTACGCGGGCTCAGGAAGAGCTGGGCGGCGATCTGCTTGCTCGACAAGCCGTCGGCGACCAGGCCGGCGATGCGTAGTTCCTGCGGGGTGAGCGCGTCGAGCGCGGCCCTGGCCGGGGTGTGTCCGCTCTCGCCCGCCGCGCGCAACTCGTCCTGCGCGCGCCGCGCCCACGGACGTGCGCCCGCCTGCTCGAACGTCTCCCACGCCGTCCGCAGGTGCGCCCGCGCCTCGCCCGGCCGCTGGGCCCGCCGCAGACGCTCACCCAGCAGCAGGGCAGTCCTGGCCGCCTCGAACGGGTTGGTGTGCAGCCGCAGCGCCTCGACCAGGGCGTCCTCGGACGACTCGACCAGGCCCCGGCAACGGGCCAGGAGGGCGCGCGACTCGGCCGTGGCGCTGTGCGCCGACCACTGCTCGTACGAGGCCAGCGCCGTCCGCGCGCCCGCCTCGTCGCCCGCGGCCACGGCGGCCTCGACGCGGTCGTCGTCCGCCACACCACGGTCGGGTGCCCGGCGCCCGGTCCTGCCGCGACGATGGCGGTGAACCGGTCGTGCGCCGCCGCGAACCGGCCCAGGCACAGGTCGAGGAGCGCCAGCGCGTACGACGCCACACCCGCACGCAACCCGGCCCGGTGCGGGATGGCGATGGCCAGCGCCTCGCGGGCCTGCCGCTCGCAGGGCTCCTCCTCGCCCCGCAGCGCCGCCAGCACCGCCAGGTTGGCCAGGTGCGCGGCCACCGAGTTCTCATAGCCGGCCTCCCGCGCCAGCGCCAGGCCCTCCTCCGAGACGGCCTGGCTGCGCGCCAGCCGCCCGGCGAGGCGGTCGCCGGTCGCCACGAACTCCAGCACCACCGGCAACTGCCCGCTCATCCCCGACACCCTGGCCACCCGCCCCGCGCGACCGGCCATCTCGGCGGCCAGGTCCGGCTCGCCCAGGTAGCTGGCCGCGGCCGCCGCCCACAGGTGCTCCGCCGCGCCCTCCAACTCGCCCACCCGGGCCAGCGCCCGCCGCAGCAGGCCCGGTCCGGCGGCGTCGCCGTCCAGCGTCAGGCCGATCCCGGCCACCGTGTCCCGCAGGAACCCCTCAGGATGCGCCGCGGCCCGCCGTCCGAGCTCGACGACGGCCGCTGTGTCGCCGACGTACGAGGCCGCCTCTGATGCGTCGGCCAGCAGGTCCAGGCTCTCGCCCGCCGACAGGATCCGTACGGCTTCGGCGGCGTTGCCCGAGTTCAGCTCGAACCGCCCCTGGAGCCGGGCGATCTCCATGGCGAGGGGGGCGTCCCCGCCGGCGTGTTCGCGCGCCTCGGCCAGCAGCGACTCCGCCTGTCCGGGGCGGCCGCCGAGCCAGGCCGCGACGGCGGCGTCCTTCAGGCGTACGGCACGGGCACGCGGCTCGGGGGTCAGCTCGGCGGCTCTGGCCATGGCGGTGGCGGCGGCGCCGTATCCGCCACGGTCGCGCGCTCGTTCCGCGGCGGCCACCAGGGCGGCGGCGACCTGCTCGTCCTGGCCCAGGGTCGCTTCGGCCAGGTGCCAGGCGCGGCGGTCATCCGTGGTCAGCTCCGCGAGTACGGCGTGCATGTGGCGGACGGCGGCGGGGGTGGCGGACTCGTACACCGCGGATCGGATGAGCGGATGACGGAAGCGCACGCTCGTGCCCGACACCCCGGCCAGCCCGGACTCCTCCAACTCGGCCAGCGCCACCCGCCCGGTCCCGGTTCCCGCCCCGGCTTCGGTTGCGGCTCGGGCTCGGGTGTCGGGTCCCGTACGCGTACCGGGACGTAGCGCTTGCTCGGCGAACAGCCGGTCGGTGGCGCGCAGGACCAGGCCGAGGTCGGTCTCGACGGCGGAGGCCAGGGCGAGCAGCCGAGCGGGGGCGGACAACGCGGCCACCCGATCGCCGAACAGGCGGGTACCACCGGGCAGCGGGTCGGGCAGCGGTTCGCGCCCCGCGAGTTGCGCGCGTGTCAGGCGGGCGGCGACCTCGCTCAGGGCCAGCGGGTTCGCGCGGGTCAACATGACCAGCTCGCGTACCACCCGGGCGGCCGCCCCACCGCAGCGGGGCTCCAGCAACCGGGCCGCCGCGGACTCGGACAGGCCCTCCACCGCGCGCTGCGGTTCGGGCAGCGCATCGAGCGAGCCGGTCACCGGCCGGAGCGCCTGGTGCAGCGCCGCGAACGCGAGATCGCGCTCCGACTCCACGCCGGTGGTCCGCAACACCCGCATCGCTCCACCGCGCGCGGCCGCGGCATCCAGCAGCGCGGTCTTGCCCGCTCCCGTCGTCCCCCGCAACACCACCGCACCGCCGGAGCCGTCGCGGGCCCGTGCGACCACCTCGTCGAGTGCGGCGATCTCGGCAGACCTTCCATAAAGCACGAACACCTACTGTAGGAGGCCTCCGAGCCGCCGCGGATCGAAGGTGTCCGGGCGGGGGGAACAGGGTCTGGTTCAGGTCGGTGCCGTGTCGGTCCACTCCGCGACCTCGTACGTCTCGTACGCCGACACCTCGCCGGGCCGGTGGAAACGGTCAGGCTGGTTCGCGACTGACCCTCGCGGGCGCTCACCCTCTCATACGGGTGAGCACGCCCAGCGGGTCGGCCAGCAGGTCGGAGAAGCCGAGTTCGGCGGCGCCGACCAGGGTGGCGTCGTCCCCCAGCGCCGAGGTGCGCAACCTCACCCGTTCCCGGGCGACGGGCAGCACGTTGGCGGCGATGCGGGCGCGCACCTGGGCCGCCGCGCCTGGATACATGTCGCGCAGCATGCCGCCGAAGACGACCATGCCGGGGTTGAACAGGTTGATGAGGTTGGCCACGCCGATGCCGAGCCAGTCGCCGACCTGGCGCAGCGCCTCCTGGGCCGCGGGGTCGCCGCGGTCGGCGTCGTCCACCACGGCGCGTACGGCGTCGCGCCCGAACGACTCGGCGGGCCGGCCCGCCGAGTCGAGCAGGGCCCGCTCGCCCACCTCCGCCTCCAGGCAGCCGTGTGAGCCGCACCCGCAGGGGCGCCCGTTGTACGGGTTCACCACCATGTGCCCCAGCTCGCACCCGTAGCCGCCGTCGCCGTCCAGCAGTTTTCCGCCCACGATGATGCCGCCGCCCACGCCGACGTCCCCGTGGAGGTAGATGAGGTTCTGGAAGCCGGCGCCCGCTCCGCGCAGCTGCTCGGCCAGCGCCCCGAGGTGCGCCTCGTTGCCCACGGACACCGGCAGGCCGAGCCCCAGCCGGCGGCCCAGCTCGGTGCCGAACGCCTGGTCCACCCAGCCCATGTCGGGCCCGAAGCGCACCATGCCGTCGCCGGGCCGGATCATGCCGCAGTAGGACGCGCCGACGCCGACGCACACGGAGGACGAAGGGGCCGTCCGGTGCAACTGGCGGCCGAACCGGGCGAGCACCTCGACCACGCGGTCGAGGTCGGCTCCGGCGCGTGGGCGCACGGCCTCCCTGCGGTCCAGCATGGTCCCGCCGAGCGCGACCCGGGCGGCGACCAGGCGGTCCACGGCCACGTCGAAGGCCAGGACGTAGACCTGGCCGGAGTCGGGGCGGACCACCAGCGACGGCCGGCCGGCCCGCCCGGTGTCGGCGGGCAGCTCCTCGCGGACCAGGCCCGCGGTGGCGAGCTCCGTGGTCAGCGTCATGATGGTGCTGCGGTTCAGCCTCATCCGCTCGGCCAGCGTCGTGCGGGAGACCGCGCCGCCCAGGTGTACGTGCCGGAGCAGGGTGCCGGCGTTGTGCCGGCGGATCTCCTCCTGGGGCAACCTTGACCTCTCGGATCGTGAACGTCGGGTGCTGAAGTGGACGATACTCCGGACAGCCGCGATCGGCTCCTCACCCTGGTCATACGGGGTCAGGCGCAGGTGTAGCCGGAGGGGAGCGCGGTGTCGCCGTCGGGGCGGTCAGGGTTCCTGTGTCGCGGCCGTGAGGTGGCGGGGAAGTCCGGTGATGGCGATGTCGAGGGCCCGGGTGATGTCCTCGATCAGGGCGGCTCCGTGCCGCCCGTTCTCCATGGAGGCCCGGCCGGCGCTCGCGAGCGCTCCGACCATGGCTCCGACGATGGCGTGCGCGGTGACGTCGTCCAGTTGGGGGAACACCTCGCGCAGCGCCTTCGCCCACTCGTGCTGGAGGTCGAACATCCAGCGCAGCGCGATCGCCCGCAGCGCCGGAACGGTGAGGGCTAGACGTGTGCGGATCACGGCCGCGTCCTCGTCGGCGTCGATGCTCCACCGCCCCGGTTCGAGCACCATGGTGAAGGCCCGCCGCAGCAGGCTCTCCAGTGACTCTCCCGGTTGGGGCGCCGAGGTCAGCGTGCGGATGGCGTCGATCCGCTCGGGATAGTCGGCGAAGACGAGGTCCTCTTTCGCGGGGAAGTGCTTGTAGAACGTGGCGGGCGACAACTCGGCCGCCGCGCAGATGTCGGCCACGGTGGCCTGGTCGTATCCCCGCTCCGCGAACAACCGCAGCCCTGTGTGGATCAGGGTCTGCCGTGTGCGCCGTCTCTTGCGCTCCCGCAAGCCCATCTGCTCCGGCATGCGCTCAGCATAGTAGACAGGGTATGAAGGTATGTATTATCTAAAAGTAGAGACTCTCTACTTAGGAGGACGTCGCATGACCGCAGGCCCCGGTGTCCGCCCCATGCAACTGCCCACCGCGCGTGAGCACCCCTTCGACCCGCCCGCCCCGCTTCGCGACCTCGCCGCCCAGGGACCGCTGCACCCGCTGGGCTTCCCCGACGGTCACATCGGCTGGGTGACGACCAGCCGCGACCTCGCCCGTGCCGTGCTGGCCGACCAGCGCTTCAGCGCCCGGCAGGACCTGCGCCACCTGCCCTTCGAACACTCACTCGGCGAGGACCCCGCCGCGCCGATGCTCCCCGGAATGTTCCTGCGCCTCGACCCGCCCGACCACACCCGCTACCGCAGGCTGCTGACCGCCCACTTCACCGTGCGCCGGCTCAACCGGCTGACCCCGCGGATCCAGCAGATCGCCGACGAGTGCCTGGACGCGATGGAGCAGGCGGGCTCCCCGGCCGACCTGGTCCAGCACTTCTCACTGCCGATCCCCTCGCTGGTGATCTGCGAACTGCTCGGCGTGCCGTACGCCGACCGCGCGGAGTTCCAGGGCACCACGGAGACGATGGTCCGCCTGGGCACGCCCAAGGAGGAGTTCATGGCCGCCATGAACCACCTCTACGGATACTTCCGCCGGCTCGTCGCGGCCAAGCGCGCCGACCCGGGGGACGACCTGCTCAGCGCGCTCGTCGCCGGCGGCGACCTGACCGACGAGGAGCTCACCGGCGTCGGGCTGGTGCTGCTCATCGCCGGGCACGAGACGACCGCCAACATGATCGCCCTCGGCACCTACGCCCTGCTGCGCCATCCTGACCAGCTCGCCGCCCTGCGCGCCGACCCCACGCTGATCGACAACGCCGTCGAGGAACTGCTCCGGTACCTGTCGATCATCCAGTTCGGCGCTCAGCGCACCGCGCTGGAGGACGTCGAGCTGGAGGGCGTGACCGTCAGGAAGGGCCAGACGGTGGTGATCTCCATCCCGATGGCCAACCGCGACCCCGGACAGTTCGACGACCCCGACACCCTCGACCTGACCAGGTCGGCCACCGGCCACGTGGGCTTCGGCCACGGGGTGCACCAGTGCCTCGGCCAGCAGCTGGCCAGGGTCGAGATGCGGGTCGCGTACGCGGCGCTGTTCCGCCGCTTTCCCGGCCTGCGCCTGGCCGTACCCGAGGAGGAGCTCGCGATGAGGACCGACATGGCCATCTACGGAGTGCACCGGCTCCCGGTGGCCTTCGAACCCGCCTGACACCGCCCGCCGAGGGCGCCGCGGCCCGGCGGAAATCTGTTCGACGCCGGGCTCGCGGGCTGCCTACTGTTGGTCACCTGAGCACATCATCAACCGCAGGTGAGATGGGACGTACGGCATGACAGGAGCGGCGGAGCCGGAGTTCACGCAGGAGCGCATCTGGGACGCCGAGGCGGCCCGGCGCTACGACACGCCGGGCACCGGCATGTTCGCGCCCGAGGTGCTGGGGCCGGCCGTGGATCGCCTCGCCGAGCTCGCGGGCGGCGGGCGGGCGCTCGAGTTCGCCATCGGGACCGGCCGCGTGGGCGTGCCACTCGCCGAGTGTGGGGTGCCGGTCACCGGCATCGAGCTGTCGAGGCCGATGATCGAGCAGCTGCGTACCAAGGTGGACGAGGCGACGATCCCGGTGATCGCCGGCGACATGGCGACCGCTTCCGCCCCGGGGTCCTACTCCCTCGTCTACCTCGTCTTCAACACCATCTCCAACCTGCTCACCCAGGCCGAACAGGTCGCGTGCTTCCGCAATGCCGCCCGCCACCTGGAGCCCGGCGGCCGGTTCGTGATCGAGTTGTGGGTGCCCGAACTGCGCAAGCTGCCGCCCGGCCAGCCGGCGACGGTCTTCACCGCCGAATCCGGCTACATCGGCCTCGACACCTACGACGTGCTCCGCCAGCTGGTCGTCTCGCACCACTTCACCTTCGACGGGGGCAAGCGGGCCGAGCTGTTCCGCAGCCCGCACCGCTACATCTGGCCGGCCGAGCTCGACCTCATGGCGCAGCTGGCCGGGTTCGAGCTGGAGTCGAGGCACGCCGACTGGACCGGTGCCGAGTTCACCGCGGAGTCACGTTCGCACGTCTCCGTCTACCGCCTGCCGTAGAACCGCTGCCCCGGCCGGTCCCGCGAGGATCCTCCTGCCGTTTCGCGGGGCCGGCCCGCACGGGGGTCCCATCCTCATTCGGAAAGCCTGCGACTATTATTGGTCCCGGTGGCGATGATCTCCATCACATCCGCATTGTGGGCGAGAATGCCGCAGCCGGCTCAACCGCGCAGGTCATCACCGCTAACTCGGCGTTAACCACGTGTTTCGCGCAGGCACAAAGTCGCGGACAGGTGGATCAACAGGTGGACAAGGAGCGGCGGGCGGCCGATATTGGAGCAGGAGGTATTCATGGATGTGCGCCTTGACCATCTCGTCTGCTGGGTTGCCGACCAGCGAAGGTCCCTGCATTTCTACGAGCAGGTGCTCGGGCTGCCCGGGGTGCGGACGGAGGAGTTTCGCGATGGAAAGGCGGCTTTTCCCAGCGTGCGGATCTCGGCCGAGACGATCCTCGATCTGATCGCGTACGACGCCTTAAAAGGGGTGGACGAGCACACCGGTGTGAAGGGCAGCTCCGGGCATCCGATCAACCATTTCTGCCTGTCGGTGGGCAGGGAGGATTTCGACGCCCTCCAGGTCCGCTTGAAACAGCACGGGGTGGAGATCTCCGGCACCGCGACCAACATCTTCGGCGCCCGGGGCATCGCTCCCGAGGCGATTTACTTTCCCGATCCCGATGGGAACGTGCTGGAAGTCCGCTATTACGATTGATCGTTTCCGCGGGGCGGCGGCACGGTGGGGCCGTGAAGTGTCGGCGGCGTCTGGTACACAGTCGGCATGGGTGTGAGCGTCGATGAGTTCCTCGCGTTGCTTGACGAGTTGCCCGAGGTCCGGATGAGCCATGGCGGCGAGTGGATCGGGCTGAAGGTCCGTGACAAAGGCTTCGGCTACCTGTGGGAGGCGACCGAGACCGTCGGGCTCAAGGCCACGATCGAGGAGCAGATCGCCCTCGTGGCCGAGCGGCCCGAGGTGTTCGAGGTGCAGTTCACGGCCGGGCGGTTCGGGTGGGTGGTGGTCCACCTCGACAAGATCGACCGCGACGAACTGTTCGAGCTGGTGGCCGAGGCCTGGTGCCTGACCGCGCCGAAGCAGGTGGTGGCGGACTTCGAAGCCACCCACCAAATCGGGCAACAGGTGCAGTCTGGGTAATCTCGGGCGGTGACCCATGTGAGCATCCGGCTGCGGGAATGGTGCGACGACGACGCTCCCGCCGTGCTGCAGGCCTTCGAGTCCCCCGATCTGCGGCACCAGTCGCCGTGGCCCGTCGTCACCCTCCAGGACGCCGTGGGCTGGATCGCCTCCTGGAAGGGGGTCGGCCACGCCTTCGCCGTCACGGTCGGCGAGCAGGTCGCGGGCAACGTCGCGGTCGTCGGGATCGACGCCCACGACAACGGGTGGGTGTCCTATTGGGTGGTGCCCGCGTTCAGGGGGCTGGGCGTCGCGACGGCGGCCACCGGCGAGCTGGCCCGGTGGGCGTTCGCCGAGCGCGGCCTCTACCGGCTGGAGCTGGGGCACCGCACCAACAACCCGGCCTCGTGCCGGGTCGCCACCAAGGCGGGCTTCCTCCCGGAGGGGATTGAGCGCGGCAAGCTCTGCTACGAGGGCGTCCGCTACGACGTCGAACGCCACGCCCGACTCGCGACCGACCGCTGAGCCCGCCGTCACTCCGCCCGCGACCGACCGGTGAGCCCGCCGTCATTCCGGCCGCCACCGACCGGTGAGCCCGCCCGTCATTCCGGCCGCCACGGACCGCTGAGCCCGCCCGGCTCCGGCGTGCCTGGCCAGTGACGGGCGGGCTGATCTACCCTGGGCAGGGTGGACAGCGAGAGTCTGGCGGCGGCCGGGCTGCTGGCGGCCCTCAGCCGGGCGTCGGAGATCCTTGCGGAGTTACATCATCCTTTCGTGAGGAGCGAGCGCTTCTCCTACTTCTTTCCTCCCGCGGGCGCGAGGACCGGCGCCACCTTCACCCTGCCCGACGGCCGCGAGATGCGGTTCGAGGTGTCCATCGCCGCCGCGGACGGTGCCTTCCACGTGACAGGTGAGATCACGGCGGAGGGTGAGTCCCTGCTCGACCTGCCGCGCAAGAGCGTGCCCGATCTCGGCGACGCTCTTGCGGTGCTCGACGACTACGCGGGAGAGGTGGCGGCCCCGGCAAGACGGCTGATCGACCGGCTGCTCGACGACGTTGTCTGATTGTCAGACAGTAAGGCACAATGGCGGTCATGAGGAATGGACCGCTCGCCGTCGTGGGCGCCTCCGTGCTGTGGGGTACGGCGGGCACGGCCGGCCTGCTCGTCTCCGCCGACTCCGTGGCCCTGGCCGCCGCCCGGCTCGTCATCGGGGGCACGGCACTCGCCCTCTACGCCGGAGCCGGCCTCAGGGACACGATCAGGCCAGCCCTCCTGCTGGGCGCCGCCGCGGTGGCCGCGTACCAGCTCTGCTACTTCGCGGCGGTCGCCCGCACCGGAGTGGCGATCGGCACGGTGGTCGCGATCGGCAGCGGGCCCGTCTTCACCGGGCTGCTCTCCTGGCTCATGCACGGCCGACGGCCGAGCGGGCGCTGGACCGCGGCGACCACGGCGGCCATCTGCGGGTCGGCCGCACTGATCGTCGGAGGCGGGACGCAGGCGGGTGGGGAGGTGGTGTCGGGGGTGCTGCTCGCGCTGCTGGGCGGGCTGCTGTACGCCTTCTACGCCGTCATGGCGGCCAGGGAGATCGGCCGGGGGGCCAGGTCGGACGCCGTGATGGGGGTGATGTTCGGCGGGTCGGCGGTGGTCATGCTGCCCATCCTGCTGGCGAACGGGGTCGCCTGGCTGGGGGAGCCGCGCGGGCTGGCCGCCGTGCTCTACCTCGGCCTCGGCACCACCGCGCTGTCCTACTTCCTGTACGGCCGGGGCCTGCGCAGCACCCCCGTGGCCACCGCCGCCACGCTGGCGCTGGCCGAGCCGGCCGTCGCGGCGCTGCTCGGCCTGGTCGTGCTGGGCGAGCGGCTGGCCCCGGTGTCGGTCGCGGGGCTGGTGCTGCTGGCCCTGAGCCTCGTCGTGGTGGCCGTACCGGAACGAACGCGGGAAAGGGCGTTAGAGTCGCAGCCGTGACGTTGCCGCTCAGACCCGTCTCAACCGTGGGCGCGCTCGCCGACGCCCTGCGCAGCAGGGTGCTCTCCGGCGAGATCGCGCCCGGCACCTCGCTGCCCGAGCAGGAGCTCGCCGCGTCGTACGGCGTGGCCAGGCCGACCGTGCGTGAGGCGCTGGCGACGCTGGTGCACGAGGGCCTGCTCAGGCGCGAGCGCAACCGCAGCGCCTACGTCCCCGAAGTGACGCTCTCCGATCTCGACGACCTCATGTACGTCCGGCGCCCGCTGGAGGACCTGATGGCCCAGGCGGTGGCCGGCCGGCGGGTGCCGGAGGCCGACGCGGCCCTGCGCCGGATGGCCGACCTCCCGGCCGCCGCGCCGTGGTCGGAGAGCGTGGCCGAGCACATGGCGCTGCACCAGGCGCTGATCGAGGCGGTCGGGAGCCCGCGGCTCGAACGCCTCTACGGCGCCCTGGCCGCCGAGACGAGGCTCGGCCTGGTCCGGCTGCGCGAGGTCTACGAGGACCGGGAGGTGCTGGTCCGCGAGCACCGCGAGCTGCTCGACGCGATCGCCGAGGGCCCGCCCGACGCGGCGCGTGCCGCGGCGGCGGCGCATCTCAGCCACTCGTGGGGCGTCGGTCACCACTGAGAAGCCACTGTGACGAAGCCACCGCGAAGCCACTGCGACCTACTGCGACGCCACTGAGAAGTCGTTGAAACGCCGCTGAGACGCCTTTGACGAGCCGCTGAAGCGCCACCCGTGGCGGCGACAGCGTGCCGGCAAAGGCCCCATTGCGTACGAACCCTTGCGGGAGCACCCCTGAACTCGCAAGAATCGCGCCCATGCACGGCAATGCGATGCCGGACTCCTACGTGTACGTCACGGAAGAGGGCGTCACCCGTCACTACGCTGACGGTAGTGTCGAGGCCCTCGCCTGGGAGGACGTCGTGGAGGTCCGTGTCGTCACGGAAGCCGGCGAGGACGTCCTCTACATTCTGCTCGACCGCGATGGCGAGGGCTGTGTCGTGCCGCGTTCGGCCACGGACGCCTCCTTTCTCGCCCGCCTGCGCTACCTGCCGGACTTCGATCTCGACCGGCTGACCCTGGCCGCGGACTCCACGCGCGACGGGGTGGTGGTCGTGTGGCGCAGCCCGGACCCGCCGTCCGCGCTGCCGGACCTGGAGTACGACTAGCCCGTACGGTCCGCCGACCTTTCACGAAATGTCGTTCACACTTCATCGGCGCTGCCACTCCTGGACCGTTCCGTCAAGCCCTCGCCCTGCTCAACAATCGTCCGATTGTGGACATATACCGTTATTCCCCCTTCTCGAATTGATCTTTAATCTTTAGTGGGGGCCGCCGCCCTTGAATGTTCGTGGGACTTGCCAACCCATGCAAGGGAACGGTGCATCGAGTATCGGGTGGTGCTATGAGGGTGGGGACTGGGGAGTCCGCTGTCGTGCTCCTCGAGGCCGTGCCGCGCCGTGCGTCCAGCATCTGGACGCGGGCGTACCTGCGGCGTCTGTTGTCCGGCGACATGGTGTGCGTGCTGCTCGCGTGCGTCTGCGTGCTGGGTGTCCGGCTCGTCGCCGGCGTGTACGTACCGCCGGCCGAATATCTGCTGGGATTCGGCCTCGTGGTCGCCTGGCCGATCGCGCTCATGATGGGCGGCGCCTACCGCCAGCGCGCCAACGGCGAGGGCACGGAGGAGTTCAAGGCGGTCTTCAACGGCGGCGCCGGGCTGATGGCCACGGTCGCCATCATGGCCTACGCGACGCAGACCACGATCGCCCGCAGTTTCGTCATGGCGATGTTGCCGCTGGCGCTGCTCGCCACCCTCTATTTCCGCTATCGCATGCGTAAACGTCTCCACCGGAGAAGAGCGGTGGGCGACTACATGCGCCAGGTGGTCGCGGTCGGGCACCGGGAGTCGATTCTCGACCTGGTGATGCAGTTCAGGCGCCAGCCCTACCACGGGATGCGGGTGGTGGGAGCCTGCCTTCCCGAGGGCGGCAGGGACGTCGACCTGGACGGTGTCCCCGTGCTGGGGTCGTTCGACGACGTGGCGAACGTGGTGGAGCGGGAGAAGGCCGACGCCGTGGCCGTGCTGGCCTGCCCGGAGCTGGACGGAGCGGCGCTGCGCCGGCTGGCCTGGAGCCTGGAGACCGCGCGTACCGATCTGTTCGTCGCGCCCGCGCTGCTCGACGTGGCGGGGCCGCGCATCAGCATCAGGCCGGTGGCGGGGATGCCGCTGCTGCACGTGGAGCATCCGGAGTTCGACGGTACGAAGCAGCTCGTCAAGACCGTGTTCGACCGGCTCGTGGCGGGGACCGCGCTGCTGCTGCTCGCCCTGCCGCTGCTGGGGATCGCGCTGGTGATCCGGCTGACGAGCCCGGGGCCGGCGCTGTTCTTCCAGGTCAGGGTCGGCAAAGGCGGCAAAGAATTCCGCGTCGTGAAATTTCGTACGATGGTGGTTGATGCGGAGCAGCGCAAGCGCGACCTACTCGACGCGAACGAGTTCGACGGGGTGCTCTTCAAGATTAGGAACGATCCAAGGGTCACCCGCGTAGGCGCCTTTCTGCGCAAATACTCGCTCGACGAGCTGCCCCAGCTGCTCAACGTCATCCGCGGCGAGATGTCCCTCGTCGGCCCCCGCCCGCCGCTGCCCGAAGAGGTGGGCAAGTACGGCGCCGACGTCCGCCGCCGCCTGGTCGTCAAACCGGGCATGACCGGGCTCTGGCAGGTCAGCGGCCGCTCCGACCTGACGTGGGAGGAGTCCGTACGCCTCGACCTGCGCTATGTGGAGAATTGGTCGCTCATCCTCGACCTGCAGATTCTCTGGAAGACCTGGTCCGTCGTGACCCGTGGAGAAGGGGCTTACTAGCAGTGAAAGCACTCGTGCTCGCCGGAGGGTCGGGCACACGGCTGCGGCCCATCACGCACACCTCGGCCAAGCAACTCGTGCCGGTCGCCGGCAAACCGGTCCTGTTCTACGGCCTGGAGGCGATCGCGGCGGCGGGCGTCACCGAGCTCGGCATGGTGGTCGGCGACACCCAGGCCGAGATCGAGGCGGCCGTGGGCGACGGCTCGGCGTTCGGGCTGCAGGTGACGTACCTGCGGCAGGAGGCGCCGCTCGGGCTCGCCCACGGCGTGCTCATCGCCCGCGACTTCCTGGGCGACGACGACTTCGTCATGTACCTGGGCGACAACTTCATCGTGGGCGGCATCACCGACCTGGTGGCCCGGTTCGCCCGGGAGCGGCCCGCCGCCCAGATCATGCTCACCGAGGTCGCGGACCCGCGCCAGTTCGGCGTGGCCGAGCTGGACTCCGAGGGACGGGTCATCGGCCTGGAGGAGAAGCCCGCGCGGCCGAAGAGCGACCTGGCGCTGGTCGGCGTCTACCTGTTCAGCCCGGCCGTGCACGCGGCGGTGGCGGAGTTGAAGCCGTCGTGGCGGGGCGAGCTGGAGATCACCGACGCCATCCAGTGGCTGATCGAGGCGGGGCTGCGCGTCGAGTCCTCCGTGATCACCGGCTACTGGAAGGACACGGGCGACGTGACCGACATGCTGGAGGTCAACCGGCTGGTCCTGGAGTCGGTGGAGCCGCGCGTGAGCGGGCACGTCGACGCGGCCAGCGACCTCGTGGGCCGGGTCGTGGTCGAGCCGGGCGCGGTCGTCGAACGTTCGCGGGTGGTCGGCCCCGTGATCATCGGCGCCGGCGCACGCATCAGCGACAGCTACGTCGGCCCGTTCACCTCCATCGGCGCGTCCTGCACGGTCACCGGCAGCGAGATCGAATACTCGATCGTGTTGCCCAGGGCCTCCATCGCCGGGGTGGGCCGGATCGAGTGGTCGCTGATCGGCCACGACGTCGAGGTCACCCCAGCGCCCCACACCCCCCGAGCCCACCGCCTCGTGCTGGGCGATCACAGCAAGGTGCAGATCCACTCATGAGAATTCTGGTGACGGGCGGCGCGGGGTTCATCGGCTCCCACTTCGCGCACGGCCTCGACGCCGCGGACGTGACGGTGCTGGACAAGCTCACCTACGCGGGAAGCCGAGCCAACCTCGACGGGGCGCGGCACACGTTCGTGCACGGCGACGTGTGCGACGCCCGCCTGCTGTCCGAGGTCGTGCCCGGTCACGACGTGGTGGTCAACTTCGCCGCAGAGTCCCACGTGGACCGGTCGATCGTGGAGGCGGCCGAGTTCGTGCGCACCAACGTGCTGGGCACGCAGACGCTGCTGCAGGCCTGCCTGGAGGCCGGGGTGGCGAAGGTGGTGCAGGTGTCGACCGACGAGGTGTACGGCACGATCGAGTCGGGCTCCTGGACCGAGGACGCGCCGCCGGCGCCGCGTTCGCCGTACGCGGCCTCCAAGGCGAGCGCCGACCTGATCGCCCTCTCCTACGCGACGACGTACGGACTGGACGTCTCCATCACCCGCTGCGGCAACAACTACGGCCCCCGCCAGTATCCCGAGAAGATCATCCCGCTGTTCGTCACGCGGCTGCTGCGCGGCGCGACCGTCCCGCTCTACGGCGACGGCGGCAACGTGCGCGACTGGATCCACGTCCAGGACCACTGCGCCGGCATCCGGCTGGTCATGGAGAAGGGCCGGCCCGGCGAGGTCTACCACATCGCGGGCACGGCCGAACTGAGCAACCTGGAGCTGACCGGCCTTCTGCTGGAGGCCTGCGGCCGGGGCTGGGACCTGGTCGAGTACGTCGAGGACCGCAAGGGCCACGACCGCCGGTACTCCCTCGACGACACGAAGCTGCGCGCGCTGGGCTACCGGCCGGAGATCACGTTCGAGCAGGGGCTGAAGGACACCGTGCGCTGGTACGCCGAACACCGCGGCTGGTGGACGGCCTGACGGGAGGCGCCATGAGATGGCTCATCACGGGCGCGGGCGGCATGCTCGCCACCGACGTGCTCGACCGTACGGCGCTGACCGGCGACCCGGTGCTCGCGCTCGCCCGCAGCGAGCTCGACCTGCGCGACCGGAGCGCGGTACGCGACTTCGTGCGCGCCTACCGGCCCCGAGCGGTGATCAACTGCGCCGCCTGGACCGCCGTGGACGAGGCCGAGTCGCGTGAGGCGGAGGCGCTGGCGATCAACGGGCACGCGGTGCGCTGGCTGGCCGAGGCGTGCGACCTGACCGGGGCGCGGCTGGTGCACGTCTCGACCGACTACGTCTTCGACGGCGCGAGCGCGGCGGCGTACCGGGAGGACGCGCCCACCGGGCCGGTCAACGCCTACGGGCGCACGAAGCTGGCGGGGGAGCGCGCGGCGCTGGAGCACGGCCACTACGTCGTACGGACCGCGTGGTTGTACGGCGCGACCGGCGCCGACTTCGTCCGGACCATGATCAGGCTTTCCGGTGAGCGCCCGTTCGTCGACGTGGTCGACGACCAGCGCGGGCAGCCGACGTGGGCCGCCGACCTGGCCGACTTCCTCGTACGGCTGGCCCGGTCGGACCTGCCGCCGGGCGTCTACCACGGCGTCTGCTCGGGCGAGACGACGTGGTACGGCCTGGCCAAGGAGGTCTTCACGCTGCTCGGCGCGGACCCCGGGAGGGTGCGGCCGGTCGCCAGCACCGCCTGGCCCCGGCCAGCGCGGCGCCCGGCCAGCAGCGTGCTCGCCTGCACGAAAGCCGAGCCGCTGCGCCACTGGCGGGCGGCGCTGCACGCGGCCTGGCCGGTCATCGCCGCGAAGGCGGGGCCTCAATGCAACGTGGCGTAGAACTCCTGGCACGCGCGGTGATCCGGCAGCAGCCCGCCCGCGAGTGCCTCGTCGAGCGAGGGCGCCCTGGCGTCCTTGTCGGACAGCACGGGCTCGACGCCGGCCGGCCAGGTGATGGCGAGGGCCGGGTCGAGCGGGTGGACCCCGTGCTCGCGGCCGGGCGCGTACGGCTGCGAGCACAGGTAGACCACCGTGGCCTGCTCGCTCAGCGCCATGAACGCGTGCCCGAGTCCTTCGGCGATCAGCATGCCGCGGCGTGCGCGGTCGTCGAGCGTGCGCGCCTCCCAGCGGCCGAACGTGGGCGATCCGGTCCGCAGGTCGACGACCACGTCGAGGACGCTGCCGGACACGCACATCACGTACTTCGCCTGGCCGGGCGGCACGTCGGCGAAGTGCACACCCCGCAGCACCCCGCGGCCGGAGACCGAGCAGTTGACCTGGGCGACGTCGAAGCGCCGCGGCAGGCCGGCCGGGCGGAACGCCTCGAGGAACGAGCCACGGGAGTCGGTGTGGACGCGCGGCGTGTGCACCCACGCTCCGTCGATGCCGAGGGGATCCATGGCCCGCACAGTACCAACGAGAAATCTGCCATCGGAGCGTACGAATGACACCTTGCCGTTTATGCGGTTCCACCGACATGACCGGTGTCGTGGACCTGGGGGCGACGCCCCCATGCGAACGCGTCCTCACCACCGGTCAGCTCGACGAGCCGGAGGTCACCTATCCGCTGCGGCTGCGCGTGTGCACGTCGTGCTGGCTGGCGCAGATCCCGCCGCTGATCTCCCCCGAGGAGACCTTCACCGACTACGCCTACTTCTCCTCCTACTCCACCTCGTGGGTGGAGCACGCCAGGGCCTTCGTCGCAGGGCTCGACCTGAAGCCGGACTCCTTCGTGGTGGAGGTGGCCAGCAACGACGGCTACCTGCTCCGCCACGTGGTCGAGCGGGGTGTGCGCTGCCTCGGCGTCGAGCCGTCGGTGAACGTCGGCGCGGCGGCCAGGGAGCGCGGCGTGCCGACGGTGACGGCGTTCCTCACGCCGGAGAGCGCGCGGGCGATCGTGCGGGAGCACGGGCGCGCGGACCTCGTCGTGGCCAACAACGTCTACGCGCACATCCCCGACGTGATCGGCTTCACCGAGGGGCTGCGCACGCTGGTCGCCGACGACGGCATGGTCTCCGTCGAGGTGCAGCACCTGCTCACGCTGATCGAGCGCAACCAGTACGACACGATCTACCACGAGCACTTCCAGTACTACACCGTCGCGTCGGCGCGGCGGGCGCTGGCGAGCGGCGGCCTGGCGGTGGTGGACGTCGAACTGCTGGAGACCCACGGCGGCTCCATCCGCCTGTGGGCCAGGCCCTCGGAGTACGGGAGTGCGCCGTCGCCGCGGGTGGCCGACGTCCTGGCCCTGGAGAAGGCGGCCGGGCTGCACGAGATCTCCGGCTACGCCGAGTTCGCGGGGCGGGTGGCCGGGGTCCGGCGTGACCTGCTGCGCTTCCTCATAGACGCCGCCGAATCGGGCCGGACCGTGGTCGGGTACGGCGCTCCCGGCAAGGGCAACACGCTGCTCAACCACTGCGGCGTACGGCCGGACCTGCTCGCGTACACGGTGGACCGCAACCCGTACAAGCACGGCAAGTTCACGCCCGGCGCCCGCATCCCGATCCTCCCGACCGGCCGGATCGCCGCCGACCGGCCGGACTACGTGCTCGTCCTGCCGTGGAACCTGCGCGAGGAGCTGGTCGAGCAGCTGTCGTACGTCCATGACTGGGGTGGCCGACTGGTCTTCCCCATCCCCACGTTGGAGGTCGTGTGAAGGTCGTCCTCTTCTGCGGCGGACACGGCACCCGCATGCGCACCGGGGCGCCGGGCGACGTGCCCAAGCCCATGCAGCTCGTCGGCCCGAGGCCGCTGCTCTGGCACGTCATGCGCTACTACGCGCACTTCGGTCACAAGGAGTTCGTGCTCTGCCTGGGGTACGGCGCCGAGCACATCAAGAGCTTCTTCCTGACGTACGAGGAGACCGCGTCCAACGACTTCGTGTTGCGCGGCGGCGACATCGAGCTGCTGGGCAACGACATCTCCGACTGGACGGTCTCCTTCGTGCACACCGGGATCGAGTCGTCGATCGGCGAGCGGCTGCGCCGGGTGCGCGACCACCTCGGCGGCGACGAGATGTTCCTGGCGAACTACGCGGACGTGCTCACGGATGCGCCGCTGCCGGAGATCATCGACAGGTTCGCCAGGTCGGACGCGGGCGGCTCGCTGATGGCCGTGCCGCCGCCGGGCACCTTCCACTGCGTCGGGATCACGCCGGACGGGTTGGTGGACCAGATCACCGCGGTCACCGAAATGCCGCTCTGGGTCAACGGCGGATATTTCGTGTTACGGCAGGAGGTCTTCGACCACATCCCCGAGAACGGTGACCTGCTCGTCGACGGGTGCAGGGAGCTGGCCAAACGCGGACGGCTGCTCGCCTACCCGTACCGCGGCTACTGGCGGCCCACCGACACCGTCAACCAGCGGCTGGAGCTCGACCGCGCCTACTCGCGCGGCGACCGCCCGTGGGCGTTGTGGGAGCGCACAGCATGAAACGGCTCATCCCCACCGGACTGCGCAGGATCGCCGCGCTCGCCGCGCACTGCGACGACATCGCCATCGGCGCGGGCGGCACCCTGCTCGCCGTCTGCACCTCCCACCCCGGCGTGCAGGTCGACGTCCTGGTGTTGTCGGGCGGCGGCACCGATCGCGAGCGCGAGGAGCGCACGGCGCTCGCCGCCTTCTGCCCCGGCGCCGACCTGCGGATCACGGTGGCCAAGGTGCCCGACGGACGGCTGCCCGCCCACTGGGACGAGGCCAAGACGGCGGTCGAGGAGCTGCGTCTGCGCACCGAACCCGACCTGATCCTCGCGCCCCACGCCGGCGACGCCCACCAGGACCACAGAGGCCTGGCCCGGCTGGTGCCCACCGCCTTCCGAGACCACCTCGCGCTCGGCTACGAGATCCTCAAATGGGACGGCGATCTCGGCCGCCCCCACGCGTACCAGCCGCTCGACCTCGCGCTCGCCGAACGCAAGGTCGCCCTGCTGTGGGAGCACTACCCGTCACAACGCCGGCGCACCTGGTTCGACAGGGAGGCGTTCCTCGGTATGGCCAGGGTCCGCGGCGTTCAGTGTCACGCACGCTACGCCGAGGCCTTCTACCTCGACAAGATCTCGCTCGACCTAGCTGGAGGCTGAAACGACATGCGTGTCCTGCTCACCGGGCACCAGGGCTACCTCGGCACCGTCATGGCCGGGCGGCTGGCCACGGCCGGTCACGACGTGACGGGCCTGGACTCCGGGTTGTTCGCCCGCTGCGTGCTCGGTCCCCCGCCCGCCGACCCGCCGGGCCACCGCGCCGACCTGCGAGACGTACGCGCGGAACTGCTCGAAGGCGTCGACGCGGTCATCCACCTGGCCGCGCTCTCCAACGACCCGCTCGGCGCGCTCTCGCCCGAGCTGACCTACTCCATCAACCACCACGCCTCCGTACGCCTGGCCAGGCTCGCCCGCGACGTCGGCGTGCGCCGTTTCCTGTACGCCTCCACCTGCTCGGTGTACGGCGCCTCCGGTGGGGACGACCTGCTCGGCGAGGACGCCCCGCTGCGGCCCGTGACCCCGTACGCGGAGTCGAAAGTGCGGGTCGAGGACGAGCTGCTGGAGCTGGCCGACGACGACTTCACACCCGTGTTCCTGCGCAACGCGACCGCGTTCGGGTTCTCGCCGCGGCTGCGGGCCGACATCGTGCTCAACAACCTCGTCGGCCACGCCCACCTGACCGGCGAGGTGCGCGTGTTGTCCGACGGCACCCCGTGGCGGCCGCTGGTGCACGTGGCCGACATCGCCGACGCCTTCGCCGCCATGCTCGACGCGCCACGCGAGGCCGTGCACGCCAAAGCGTTCAACGTCGGCGGCGAGCAGAACAACCTCACCGTCGCCGGCATCGCCGGGCACGTCGTGGAGGCGGTGCCGGGATCGCGGCTGCTCATCACGGGCGAGACCGGGGCCGACCCGCGCTCGTACCGGGTGGACTTCTCGCGGATCAGGCAGGCGCTGCCGGGTTTCCACGCCCGCTGGACGGTGAAGGCGGGCGCGGTCGAACTGGCCGAGGCCTACCGGACCTACGGGCTGACGCAGGCCGACTTCCGCGAGCGGTTCACCAGGCTCGCATGGCTGGCCGAGCGGCGGTCGAGCGGCACGGTCACCGCGGAGCTGAGGCCGTGACGGGAGAGGAGATGCACGCCCTGGTGGCGCGGCTCTACCCGCTGTGCCGTTCCATCACGGGCGACGGGGTGCGCGCCACGCTCGGCATCCTCGCCGAACACCTCGACCTGGACGTGCACGAGGTCCCGACGGGCACGCAGGTGCTCGACTGGGCGGTCCCCAAGGAGTGGAACGTCCGCGACGCCTACGTCATGGACGCGGACGGCGCGAGGGTCGTCGACTTCCGGCGCTCCAATCTGCACGTCGTCGGCTACAGCGTCCCCGTGTCGGCCACGATGACGCTGGCGGAGCTACGGCCCCACCTGCACACGCTGCCCGAGCAGCCCGGCCTGGTCCCCTACCGGACCGCCTACTACGCCGAGACGTGGGGGTTCTGCCTCAGTCAGCGCACGCTCGACGGCCTCGGCGAGGGGCCGTACAAGGTGGTGATCGACTCGACGCTGGCCGACGGGCACCTGACGTACGCCGAGCACGTCGTACGCGGACGGACGACGGACGAGGTGCTCATCTCGTGCCACACGTGCCACCCGTCGCTGGCCAACGACAACCTCGCCGGGCTCGCCGTGGCGACCGCGCTGGCCTCCCGGCTGGAGCGGCCGCGCCTGACCTACCGCTTCGTGTTCGCGCCCGGCACGATCGGGGCCATCACGTGGCTGGCGCGCAACCGCGAGCGCGTCTCCAGGGTCAGGCACGGCCTCACGCTGGCCTGCGCCGGCGACCGCGGCCCGCTGACCTACAAACGCAGCAGGCGCGGGGACGCCGGCATCGACCGGGTGATGGCGCACGTGCTGCGGGAACGGCCGCACACGATCACGGACTTCTCACCGTACGGCTACGACGAGCGCCAGTACTGCTCGCCCGGCTTCGACCTGCCCGTCGGCAGCCTCACCAGGACGCCGTACGCCGGCTACCCCGAATACCACACCTCGGGCGACGACCTGGACTTCGTCTCGCCGGAGTCCATGGCCGACACGCTGGAGGCGCTGTGGTCGGCGGTGGAGGTGCTGGAGGGCGACGGCCGCTACCTGAACCTCAGCCCGTACGGCGAGCCGCAGCTGGGCCGGCGCGGCCTGTACGGATCGATCGGCGGCCGGAGTGACACGAAACAGGCGCAGATGGCGATGTTGTGGGTGCTGAACCTGTCGGACGGCGCGCACTGCCTGCTGGACGTCGCCGACCGGTCCGGCCTGCCCTTCCGCGCGGTGGCGGAAGCGGCGCAGGCGCTGGAGGCGGCGGGGCTGCTGAAGAGGGAGGGCGCGTGAACCTGCGGGTGGGCGATCTCGTCGAGGTGCGCAGCGAGGCCGAAATCCTCGCCACGCTGGACGAGCGGGGTGAGCTGGAGAGCCTGCCGTTCATGCCGGAGATGGCGCGCTTCTGCGGCCGGCGGATGACCGTGCACAAGGTCGCGCACAAACTGTGCGACACGATCAGCCGCAGCGGCATGCGCCGGATGGAACGGGCCGTCCACCTGACCGGGGCACGCTGCGACGGCGAGGCGCACGGCGGCTGCCAGACGGCCTGCTCGCTGTACTGGAAGGAGGCCTGGCTCAGACGGGTGGACCCGGACGAGCCGCAGGCCGCTCCCGAGCCCGAGCCGGCGCTGCTGCCGCTGCTGCTGGCCCGCACCCGCAAGGACGCCGACCACTACTCCTGCCAGGCCACCGAACTGCTCAGGGCGGCGCCCACCTGCCTGCCGTTCCGCGACCTCGGCCAGTACGTCACCGACGTGCGCAGCGGCAACGCCGGCGTGGCCTCGGTGGTACGCACCTTCCTCGTCGGGCTGTTCAACCGGTTCCAGGAGTTCAGCAAGAAGGTCCTGCCGCGACGCCTGTGGTTCAGGCGCGGGCTGCGCTGGGGCTTCGTCGAGGGACGGGCGGGCCGGGTCACCCCGACGGAGAAGCTGGACCTGAAACCGGGAGAGCTGGTCAGGGTCAGGCCGAAGGAGGAGATCCTCGACACGCTCAACGACAGCCTGCTCAACCGCGGGCTGGGCTTCGAGGAGGAGATGGCCCGCTACTGCGGCAGGACCGCGCGGGTGCGCGCCAGGGTGGAGCGCTGCCTCGACGAGAGGACCGGCCGCATGCTCAGCATGAAGAGCCCGTGCATCGTCCTCGACGACCTCGTCTGCGAGGGTGTCTACAACGCGAGCTGCCCGCGCGAGTTCGTACCGTTCTGGCGGGAGATCTGGCTGGAGAGGGTGCCGCCGGGCGACGGTGACGGCCGGTGAGCGAGGTCGGCGAGATCGGCAGGAAGGCGGGGCGCGGGCTGCGCTGGAGCCTGCTCGGCAACCTCGTCATGAAGGCGGGCTCGTTCGTGATGAGCCTCGTCCTGGCCCGGCTGCTGGTGCCCGAGGACTTCGGCGTGTTCGCCATCGCCCTGGCGGCCACCCAGTTCGTCATCTACATCAACGACGCCGGAGTGATCTCCGCGACCGTGCAGTGGCGCGGCAGGCTGGAGGAGGTCGCGCCCACGGCCACGGTGGTGGCCATCCTGTCCAGCGCCGGCCTGTACGCGCTGTTCTGGGTCATCGCGCCGTTCTACGCCCGGCTGGCCGGCAGCGACGACGCCACCTGGGTGATCCGCATCCTCATGGCCACCAACCTCGTCTACGGGCTGACCGCGGTCCGCAGCGCCGCGCTGATGCGCACGTTCCGGCAGGACAAGCTGGCCTGGGCCAACCTCGCCGGGTTCGCCGCCAACGCCGGCGTCTCCATCACCCTGGCCGCGAACGGCTCAGGGGCCTACAGCTTCGCGTGGGGCCAGCTCAGCGGGGCCGCGCTCACCGGCGTGCTGGTGGTCGTCTTGGCCGCGGTCAGGATCGAGCTCGGCTTCGACCGCGCGGTGGCCGCCCGGCTGCTGCGGTTCGGGCTGCCGCTCTGCGCCGGCCTCGGCGTCGAAGGGCTGCTGCTGAACGTGGACGCCGTCATCGTCGGCGACGTGCTCGGACCGGCGCTGCTCGGCTTCTACCTGCTGGCCTACAACATCTCCAGCTGGGTGCCCGGGCTCATCGGCACGGCCATCCGCTACGTGGCCCTGCCCAGCTTCTCCCGCCTGGCCGAGGAGGGCGACGAGCCGCTGCGGGCGGGCGTACGGCAGGCGGTGCCGCTGCTGGCCACGCTGGTGCTGCCGGTCGCGGTGACCATGGGCGTGCTCGCCCCCGCGCTCGTGGAGTTCCTGTACGGCGCACGCTGGTCGCCGTCGGCCGGGGTGCTGCGCTTCCTGGCGATCGTGATGGCCGTGCGCATGCTGACCCTGCTCATCACCGACGTCCTGGCCTCGACCGGCGCGACCAGGGCGCCCATGTGGGTGAACCTGGCCTGGGCGTTCACGCTCGTGCCCGCGCTCATGGCGGGCGCCAGGATCGGAGGCATCGAGGGCGCCGCCGTGGCGCACGCGGTCATCGCCGTGGTGGTGGCGCTGCCGCTGCTGGCGGCGGCGCTGCACCGGTCCGGCGTGCCGCTGCGGCTGTTCGGGGCGGGACTGGCCAGGCCGCTTGCGGCGGCCGTGCCGGCCGGCCTCGTCATGGCCGGGTCGGCCGCGGCCGTGGACGGCCCGTTCGCCGAGCTGTGCGTGGCGGGAGGCGCGGGGCTGCTGGTGTTCGTGCTCGTCGCGGTGCCGCGCGCCGCGCTACAGCGACTCGTACGTCAAGGGAGAGCACATGCGGGAACCTGAACTCGTCTCGATCGCCCTGCCCGTGCGCAACGGCGCCGACCGGCTCGAAGGCGTCATCGGTTCGGTGCTGGCCCAGGACTACCCGCGCATCGAGTTGGTCATCTCCGACAACGCCTCCACGGACGGCACCGAGGAGCTCTGCCGCGACCTGGCGGCCGGCGAGCGCAGGATCGTCTACCACCGGCATCCGCACAACGTCGGCCTGCTCGCCAACTTCACGCACGCGGCGCGGATCTCGCGCGGCGCGTACGTACGGTGGATCGGCGACGACGACCGGCTCCAGCCCGCGTGCGTCTCGCGCGCGATGGCGGCGTTCGCGTCCGACGAGCGGCTCATCCTCGTCACCAACCAGGTCTCCTACAGCCGGCCGGACGGTACGGTCACCACCGCGGCCTACGAGGGCCCGCATGAAGGCGGGGGCCTCGGCTCCGACGACCCGGTGGAACGCTTCACCGAGATGCTGAGGCTGCTCAACGAGAGCCCGTTCCTGATCGACCCGCTCTACGGCCTGCTGCGCCGCGAACCGGCGGTCGGCATCCCGCGCAGGAACATGTTGCGCGAGGACGAGGTGTTCGCCGCCAAGCTGGCGCTGGCCGGCCCGTGGGCGCACGTGCCCGAGGTGCTGTCGCACCGCAACTGGCGGCTGGAGCGCATCTCCGGCCTGGCCCGCCGCCTCGACGTGCCGTCCTGGCAGTCGCACGCGGCCAACACGCTGCAGTGCAGGGAACTGCTCAGATGGGTGCGCGACGCCGGACTCGCCGACGACGATCGCCGCCGGGCGCGCGCCGGGGTGCTGCGCATGTACGCTCGCCGCCAGCGCCGCACGATCGCCCACCGCAGCCGCAAGCTGCTGTCCATGGCCCGGCCGACGTAGCCGCTGGTGTAACGGCGTTCATGACAAGGGCGATTTCCACTTTGCATCGTTACAAAAGTCGACGGAGGCGGAAATAGTGCGCTTCTGGACAACCGTCTGGGGTCTGGTCAGGAAGAAGGCGATCGGGCCGCCGGTCGCCGTCGTCGCGATCGGGCTCGCCCTGGCCGCGTACTTCCTGGTCCCGAGCCGCTACGTCTCCACCGCCTCCATGGTGCTCACCGTGCCGGCCACGGGCGGGACACTGGAGACCGGTCCCCAGCAGCGGCTCGGGCTGACCAATCCGCTGCTGCAGTTCAACGACGCCCTGCGGACGACCGCGGGCATCCTCATCCTGTCCACCAACACGCCGGAGGTCGCGGCCGAGCTGGGCGTGACGGAGGACGGCCCGACCGTCCTGACCGTCAACGACGGCCGTACCAACCCGGACCTGCTCGGCATCAGCACCAACGGGCCGTTCGTCTACGTCGAGGTGGAGAGCACGTCTCCTGCCGTGGTCACGGAGGTCATGCGCAAGGCGAAGCTGCGCATCAGGGTGGAGCTGGCCAAGCGGCAGACGGCGCTGGGCGCGCCGGTGAGCACGCACATCGGCATCCTCGACGTGATGCCCGCGTCGGCGCCCCGGCTCGTCGTGACGGACCGCCTGCTGGGCGCGGCCTCGGGCGGCCTGCTCGGGGTGGTGGCAGGGCTCGGCGTGGCGTACGGCGTCCAGCGCCTGCGCGCCGCCCGCCGCGCGGGCGGCCCCGGCCCTCAGCCGGAGCCCGAGCCGCAGGAGCACGAGCCGGAGCCAGGGCAGGAGCGGGAGCCCGAGGAGGGCAGGAAGCCGGAACCCGAGCCCTGGCCGGAGGCCGCTCCCGCGGCGGAGCGGGAGGACGCTCAGGTCGAGTCGACGACCTGAGCGCACCGCCGGATCGCGGCCGTCCTGGCCTCGTGCGGGGTGTTCGACTTGGCGGAGATCATCATGCCCACCGCCTCGGGCGGCAGCCGGTCGGCGAAGGCGACCGCCTGGGCTTCGTCCCAGGGCTCGTGGTGGTAGCTCAGGTGGCAGATCGTCGTGTTGATCGGCGGCGACGACTTCAGCACCTCGTCGACGAACACGCCGTACAGGACGAACTCCGAGACGTGCAGCCGTCCGTTGAACGCGTCGAGCCAGTCGCGCCCGGTGACCTCGGTGATGCGGCGGCGCATGGCGAGCACGATCCGCGGGTCCCAGAACGTCAGCGCGGTCACGTAGTCGGGCAGCGGCGGTGGCGGCGGTGGTGGCAGGCCGAGCAGCTCGCGGGCGACCCGGTGCCACAGGAGGTGCCGCTCCATGTCGGCGGTCACGGCGTTCTCGACCCGGTGGAGGCAGAGCCGCCCGTCCATGCTGAACGACTCGACCCCGGTCGGCCGGACCAGTACGGCGTCGGAGTCGACGATGAGCAGGGCGTCGGCGTCGATCAGGCCGGCCGAGGCGATCTTGACGGTCTGCTGCATGACCCAGCCGCGCAGCGGGGGCCACGGGCGGCGGCGGTTGACGTACACGTCGGTGAAGGGCACGCGGACGTACCTGCGGGGCAGCAGCTCCGAGCGCACCCACAGGCGGCAGCGCGGACCCTCGAACCCGGCGAAGACCTGCCGGTCGCGGGCGGGCACGAAGACGTGGTGGACGGTGTCGTCCGACGTGTGCCGGAGTACGGACCGGTGCAGGTCGGCGAAGAGAGCGGCGTCCGGGGCGTAGGACGGGGTGATGACCGCCAGCTTGCTCACGGCTCGGCTCCCCTCGCGAAACGCCCCTGCCTTCCCCTTATCGGGGAGCCAGAGGTGGTGTTACACGGTTCATGTAACGCTCCACCCCATTCGCGGCGACATCCATGAGGCAGGACTCGCAGGGAGGGCACGTGGATTTCTGGGGGACCGTCCTCGTCCTGGCGCGACGGTGGTTCGTCGCCGTTCCGGCCTTCCTGCTGGCCGTCGGCGGCGCCGTCTACGCATACTCCACGATCCCCGTCGCCTACACGGTCTCAGCGGTCCTCGTGCTCACCGCGCCGACCAGCGGCGGGACCGTGCCACCCGACCCCGACCAGCCCGTCCCGCAGGTCAACCCGCTGCTCAACTTCGACCACGGGCTCGACGTGGCCGCGTCGATGCTGATCAACGTCATGAGCACGCCCGACATGGTGACCGAGATGGGCGTGCGCCCCGACGGCGACACCACGTACGCGGTCACCAACGGCACCAACAACCTGGAGTCGCTGGCGACCGGCCCGCTCGTCTTCGTCGAAGGGGAGAGCCGCACGCCCGAGGCGGCCACGCGGATGGCCCGCGAGGTCATCGAGCGGGTCGAGCGGGAGCTCGACGTACGTCAGCGGCAGGTGCAGGCGCCACCCGAGACCTACATCACGATCAGCCAGACGGTGCCGCCCACCACACCCGTGCCGCAAGAGGGCAGGAGGCTGCGCTCCGCAGCCGCCGCGCTCGGTCTGGGGCTGATCGCCGCCCTGTGCGCCGCGTTCGCCGCGGAGAGCCTCTCAGCGGCGCGCAGGGCCGGTTTCCCCGGGCTGCCGGGAACCCGGCGCAGGCGGGACGAGCCCGAGGGCGGCGAGCAGGAGCTCGTCGCGGCCGGGGAACCGGGGTCGTAGCCGGTGGCCGCCGCGACGCCCGGCGCCCCGCCGCGGCAGGGGCGCGCCGACGGCGCCACCGTCGCCGCCGTCTTCGCCGTGGTGCTGCTGATCGTGCCCGCCCGGCTGGTGCTGAAGTACCTGCCGCTCTCGCTCACCCCCGCGAACGTGGTGAGCCTGGCGGCGGCGCTGCTGTGGTTGTGCGCGCAGCTCACCCTCACCCTGGGCGCCGCCAAGGGGCGCAACCCCGTGCGTACGGTGCTGTTCGCCTACTTCACCGCGATGCTGGCGACCTTCGGGTTCACCACGTACGGGTACATGGACTCCGACGAGCTGAACCTGAGCGACCACTCCTTCGTGCTGGTGATCGCGATCGTCGGCATCGCGCTCACGGTCTGCGACGGCGTGCGGGGTCTGCGCCGGCTCGACCTCGTGCTGAAGACGCTGGTGGTGGCGGGCGCGGTCATCTCGGTGGTCGGCGCCTTCCAGTTCCTGTTCTCGGTGGACCTGACCAGGTTCATGGAGCTGCCGATCCTGCGCTACAGCACCGAGGGGGACTCGTTCGTCCTCGAACGGGCCGACCTGCGCCGTGTCGCGGCCACCACCGGACACCCCATCGAGTTCGGCGTCACCTGCGCCATGCTGCTCCCGCTGGCCGCCCACTACGCCGTCAAAGCCCGCACGCGCGCCGAGCCGGCCCTGCGCTGGTGGGCGTGCACGCTGCTCATCGGGTTCGGCCTGATGTTCTCGGTGTCGCGCTCGGCCATGCTGAGCCTGTTCGTGGCAGGCCTCGTGCTGATCGTCGGCTGGCCCGCGCGGCGGCGGCCGCGGGCGCTGCTCGCGGCGGCGGGGTTCATGGCGGTCGTCTGGGTCGCGGTGCCGGGCCTGCTCGGGGCCATCGCCGGGCTGTTCACCGACCTCGGCAACGACGAGAGCATCCAGTACAGGACGCACGACTACGCCGTCGCCGGGCAGGAGATCGGCCGGCACTTCTGGCTCGGCCGCGGCCTCGGCACGTGGTACGCCCCCAAGCACCAGATCTTCGACAACCAGTACATCCTGTCGATGGTGGAGACCGGGCTCGTCGGCACCGTGGCGTACACGTCGGTGTTCCTGGTGGCCTGCTACGCGGCGCTGAGGGCCCGGCACCTGAGCGCCGACCCC
Source organism: Nonomuraea sp. K271 (assembly GCF_009908215.1). Lineage (NCBI taxonomy): Bacteria > Bacillati > Actinomycetota > Actinomycetes > Streptosporangiales > Streptosporangiaceae > Nonomuraea > Nonomuraea sp. K271. The sequence goes on from NZ_JAAAHR010000001.1 coordinate 104,540, forward strand.
GGCGACCGCGACCTCGGGCTCACGGTCGCCGCCTGCCTGCTCGTGCCGCTCGCCGGGTCGTTCACCTTCGACCTGCTGTCGTTCGCGACCGTGACCGGGATCGCTTTCGTGCTGGTCGGCGCGGCCGGCGCCCTGCTGCGGGCCGCGCGGGCCGATCAGCTCTCACCCTCGCAGACCAGCGGGCCGACGATCGAGGTGATCCGATAGCTCTCGTCGATGGTGACCAGCTCGTTGCCGGACCACTCCGTCCCGCCGCACTCGGAGTCGACAGGCCCGTACACCCACGACTTGTCGACCAGCTTGTTGCCGCGCACGACCTGCCTGCCGCGGGCGTTGCGCACCTGGAGGCTGAACGTGCCGCCCATGATGAGGTTGTCGGTGACGACCACGTCCCGCGACTTCTCGTCCACCAGGAAGATGGGCGCGGTGATGTGCCGGGCCTCGCGCTGGTCGACGGTGTTGTGGTGGAACAGCAGCCCCTTGCCGCCGTTGTAGGCCTGGATGCCGTCCGAATGGTCGCCGGGGTTGGAGCAGAGCTTCACGAACGAGTCGCGGATCTCGACGTCGTCGCCGGAGACCCGGAAGCCGTCGCTGTGCCCCTGCACCAGCACCCTGGTGGCCCTGTACTTGTCGTAGCCGACCCCGGGCAGCGGCTCGCACTTGCCGGTGGTGCCCACCGTGGTGTCGGTGATGGTGAACCGGAACGACTCGGGGCCGTCGGAGTTGATCACGTCGCCGTCGATCACGCTGTTCCTGACGGTGACGTCGTCGGCGTGGATCAGCAGATGGCCGGGCACGTGGACGCCGTCGAGCACGGTGCCGGGCTTCCTGACGCGGTAGGCGACGTTCTCCGTGTCGAGCCCGACCCTGGCCAGCTTGACCCCGCGGGGCGCCCCCGTGCAGGCCGGGGTGGGATGGTCGGGGCAGGACGAGCCGTCGGCCCTGGTGATGCTCGGCTTGGGGGAGGGGCTCGGCGTCGGCTGCTCGGCGGGTGCGGCTTGGCAGGCCGTGGCCAGCACCGCGACGGCCGCCAGCAGGCTGAGAGGTCCGCGCATCGTTCAGCCGCCCAGCCGCCGCAGCAGGCCGGCCCACGAACCCGCCTCCTGGTCGCGCCGGCTGACCTCGGTGACGGGCAGCGGCCACGCGATCCGCAGATCGGGGTCGTCGTAGCGGACCGCCAGGTCCTCGGCGGGATCGTGCGGCCTGGCGATGCGGTAGCAGGTGTCGGCGGGCTCGGTGAGCGCCTGGAAGCCGTGCAGCAGGCCCGGGGGCACGTACAGCGTGACGAAGTCCTCGTCGTCGAGCCGCACCGCCATGCTGCGCCCGAACGTCGGCGAGTGCGGCCTGATGTCCACCAGCACGTCGTGGACGGCGCCGCGGGCGCACCTGACGAGCTTCGCCTCGCCCTGGCCCGAGCGCCCGTGCAGGCCGCGGACCGTGCCGCGCCGCGAGCGCGACTGGCTGTCCTGGACGAAGGTCTCGGCGGCCAGGCCGGCCTCGGCGGCGACGTCCGCGTCGAAGGTCCTGGTGAACAGGCCGCGGCTGTCGTGGTGCGGCGTCGGCCTGAACAGCAGGACCCCGTCGAGCTCCCCCTGCTCTGCTTTCATGTGTCGTCCTTCCTGGAGGCGGTCCGATGAAGCCGGCGGTCAGCGTCGTCATCCCGGCGCACAACGAGGAGGCGGTCGTCGCCGAAGGGCTGGACCTGCTGCTCGCCGGGACGGAGCCCGGCGAGTTCGACGTCGTCGTGGTGGCCAACGCCTGCACCGACGGCACCGCGCGGGCCGCGGCGCGGCCGGGCGTGCGGGTGCTGGAGACCGCGACCCCCGGCAAGGTCAACGCGCTGCGCCTGGGCGACGCGGCGTGCGCGGCGTACCCGCGCGTCTATCTCGACGCGGACGTGCGGATCGACGCTAGCTCCGTACGGGCGCTCGCCGACGCCGCCGCCCGGCCGGGCGTGCTGGCCTGCGCGCCCCAGCCCGAGTGGGACCTGTCCGGTACGGGCCCCGTGGTCCGCCGCGTGCACCGGGTGCACGACCGGCTGGTGACGCCGTCCAGGGCACTCGCGGGCGTCGGCGTCTACGTGCTGAACGAGCGCGGGCACGAGCGGGCCTTCCCGCTGCCCGACGTGATCTCCGACGACGGCTGGGTGGACGGGTGCTTCGCCGGCGGCGAGCGGGTCGTGGTGGCGGGGGCGCGCTCCGTCGTGCGTCCCGCCCGCACCGTCCGCGCCCACCTGCGCCGCCGGATCAGGGTCAGGCAGGGCAACAGGCAACTCGCCGAACTCGGCGTGCCCGCGCGCCCTTTGCGCCCGCGGGCGCTGGGCGCGCTGCTGGCCTCGCGGGCGGTCGGGCCGCTCGACGCCGCCTGCTACCTGGCCGTGCTGGTCCTGGACCGGCTGCTCACCAGGGTGCGCGGCGGCAGGACGAGCTGGGGCACCGACGCCGGCAGCCGTCATCGCGACCCCACGGCGGCGTCGTAGGCCGCCAGCAACGCCGCCTTCGAATGGTGCCAGGACAGCGGTCCCGCCACCCTGCCGCGGCCGATCTCGCCCATCCGCCGCCGCATGTCCGGGTCGTCGAGCAGCTGCGCGATCAGCTTGGCGAACTCCGACTCGTCGTTGGCCGGCGCGTACAGGGCCGCCTCGCCCGCCGACACCCGCGCCTCGCGTAACTCGAACGAGACGATGGGCCGGCCCATGGCCATGTACTCCATGATCTTGTTCATCGTGGAGACGTCGTTGAGCGGGTTGAGCGGGTCGGGCGACAGGCACACGTCGGCCGTGGACAGATAGCGCAGCAGATCCTCGTCGGGGATCCGGCCGGTGAACTCGACGGCGTCCGCCAGGCCCAGCTCGCGCGAGAGCGCCACCATCGCGTCGAAGGTGTCGCCGCCGCCGACGAACACCGCGTGCCAGTCCGTACGCCCGTGCTCGTCGCGCAGCCGCGCCAGGCTGCGCAGCGCGTAGTCCACGCCGTCCTGCGGCCCCATCACGCCCAGGTAGCACAGCAGGTACGGCTTGCCGCGCCGCAGGCCCTCCTCGGGCGGCACCTGGTGGAACCGCTCGACCGCCGGCGCGCTGCGCACCACGAAGACCTCCTGGGGACGTTTGCCGCCCCGCGACAGCGCCACCTGCTTGTAGCTCTCGTTGGTCGCGATCACCACGTGCGCGGCCCGGTACGTCATCCGCTCCAGCCGGCGCACCGCCCGGTACAGCAGGTCCTCGCCGCGCCCGAACCGCGACAGGTAGAGCTCGGGCACCAGGTCGTGCTGGTCGAAGACGAACCGTGTGCCCTTGCTCCGCATGGCCCGCGCCACCAGGAAGAACAGGTCGGGCGGGTTGCAGCCGTGCACCACGTCGAACGTGCCGAGCCGCCTGGCCACGCGGAAGGTGTGCCACAGCGCCGAGCCGTACTCACGAAGGTAGCCCGCGGGACCGCCGGTGGCGGCGCGCAGCGGGTAGCGGTGGATGTGGACTCCGTCGATGACGGCCTCGGGCTCGGTGTCCTGCTTGGCGCCCCGCGGGCAGATGACGTGCACCTCCCAGCCGGCCTGGTACAGCGCCGTGCATTCCTGCCAGACGCGCCGGTCCAGCGGTACGGACAGATTCTCGACGAGGATGAGCGCTCTACCACGCAATGCCTGTGTAGTCCCTTCTGCCCCGCTGGGCCTCCGCGTCAGGAACGCGTACGAGATCGATGATCCGGCGTTCGCCCGCGCGGCTCAGCGCGTCGAGCACCGTCGGGTCCGCGCACCCGATCACGCAGACCTCGGCGTGCCGCAGCACCTCGTCCACCGAGTCGCCGAGCAGCTCGCCGAGGTGGGGCAGGCGTTCGGCGATGTAGGCGCGGTTGGCGCCCACCAGGCGCGACAGGGTCACGTTGGCGTCGTAGATGCGCAGGTCGTAGCCCTTGCCGAGGAGCCGTTCCGCGAGTTCGACGAGCGGGCTCTCGCGCAGGTCGTCGGTGCCGGGTTTGAACGACAACCCGAACAGGCCGATCCTGCGCCTGCCCGAGGCGGTGACGAGGTCGAAGGCGCGCTGCAGGTGCGCCTCGTTGGCCGGGAGCACGTGGGAGAGCAGCGGTACGGACACGTCGGCCTTACGCGCCGCGTAGACCAGGCCGCGCAGGTCCTTGGGCAGGCAGGAGCCGCCGAAGGCGAAGCCGGGCCGCAGGTAGGCGGGGCTGATGTTGAGCTTGCGGTCGGCCAGGAACACGTCCATCACGCGGTGCGAGTCGAGGCCCATGGCCTGGCAGATCGCGCCCAGCTCGTTGGCGAAGCCGATCTTGACCGCATGGAAGGCGTTGTCCGCATATTTGGCCATTTCGGCGACGGGGATGGGCACCCTGAAGAGGTCGCCCGGCAGCCCCTCGTACAGCGCGGCGGCGACGTCGCCCGCGGCTTCGTCCGATTCCCCGATCACCGTCTTGGGCGGCGCGAAGAAGTCGCGCACGCTGGTGCCCTCGCGCAGGAACTCGGGGTTGACCGCCACCCCGAAGTCCACGCCCGCGCGCAGCCCCGACGACAGTTCCAGGATGGGGACGAGCAGGTCGGTGCAGGTTCCCGGCAGCATGGTGCTGCGGAAGACCACCACGTGCCCCGGGGCGAGCGAGCGGCCGATCTGGTCGGCCACCCGTTCCAGGTACGTCGTCGACAGGCTGCCGTTGGGCGCCGACGGGGTGCCCACGCAGACCAGCGACACCTCGCTGTCCCTGACGGCCTGGGCGGCGTCCGTGGTTGCGCGCAGCGCGCCGCCCCCCACGGCCTTGGCCACCAGCTCACCGATGCGCTCCTCGACGATCGGCGCGTGGCCGTCGTTGATGAGATCGACCTTCGCCGGGTTGACGTCGACACCCACGACCTGGTGTCCCATGGAGGCCAGGCAGGCCGCCGAGACGCAACCGACGTAACCGAGTCCGAAGACACTAATTCGCACAGCCGCCTCCGTAAGGGACCGTCTGCTGTGGACCGCCGTCTGGAGGGCAGCGCGCCATTTCCCCCGCCTCCACCGATATGTCGGGCATGTCCGTTGGAACGTTACGGTTTTCTCCACGCCCTGACCGATCGTGCGACCGACCTCGCCTTCGACAGCGCCGCCGCGGCGGCCCCGCGTACCGGATTCCTCGTGACGAGGCCCTGGCAGACCACGCTCTCGCCGGTCTTGGCCCGCCGCTTGTACTCGTCCTCGCCCCTGCCGAGATCGACGCGTACGATCCCGAGCGCCGGAGCGGCGGCCACCAGCTCCCGCAGCAGGATCCAGCCTGGAGACAGCCGCGCGAAGGCCGGGTCGTAGACGGGGAACCACCAGTGCAGCACCCCGCCCGACCTCAGGCCGAAGTGGGCCGCGAGCAGGTGCTGCCCGGCGTGCAGCGTGGACAGCACGCCGCTGAACCCCGGATCGCGGGCGCGCAGCAGGCCGTCGAGCAGCCGGACCCGGTCCTGCCCCGCGAAGAAGTCCCTGGCGCCGGTCGCGGCGTACTGCGCCCGCTTCAGCTCGACCACCCGCGCCAGCGCCTTCGGGTCGGACGAGGCCGCCACGAACCTGAGCTCGCCGAGCTCCCGCCCCGCCTTCGCGGCCCGCCGCCTGGCCTGCCCCATGTTCTCCTTGCCGCTGCGCGAGGCCCGGCCCAGGTAGCCCGCCAGCCCGCCGGTCACGTCCAGGTACGGCGACGGCCTGCGGGAGACCACCCACCGCTCGAACCCGGGCGCCCCCTCCACCAGGTGGTCGAAGGCGTAGCCGGCGGCCCCGTTCCCGAGCAGGTCCAACGGACGGAACCCGGCGCCGGCCGCCAGGATCGGGCCCTGGAAGTCCGCGCCAGGCCAGCCCACCGGGCGCAGCAGCCGCCCTTCCCGGTGGTGCGGCAGGAACGCGACCGGCCTCCCGCCGTCACGCGCGATCGCCACGTGGACGGGCCGCCCGCTGGCGTGCACGGCCGCCGCGAAACCGGGGTGGAAATAGGGGCTGTCGAGGGCCGGATTGGCCTCCCGCAGCGTGTGCCAGGCGTCCAGGTCCGCCGCGGTGAGCGCGGTGAACGCCTCCACGCGCAGCCCGCTCATTGCGGCAGCGCCGTCATCCGGCGCGAGGGCCGCAGCAGCGCCGCCACGCACGCCCGGGACGTACGCCGCCCGGCCAGCGCCCGCACCGCCTCACCGGCCAGCACCGCCAGGAAGTACGCCGCCCCCGACGCCCTCCCGTGGCGCCGCCGGTACAGGCGTACCTTGTTCACGACGAGCAGCGCCGCCAGCGTCGGATTCACGCCCGAGTCGCCGCCGATGTGCTCGATCACCGACGCGGGCTCGTACCACGTGGTCCATCCCACGTCGGCGGCGCGCAGGCAGTAGTCCGTCTCCTCGCTGTAGAGCAGGAACGACTCGTCCCACGCGCCGACCTCGCGGATGACCCGCGTCGACAGCAGCATGGCCGCGCCGGTCGCCCAGGAGTACGCGCCGGGACGCGCGTAGTCGCGCGGGTCGGTCACCAGCTCGCCCAGCCCGCCGACGCGCCCGGCCAGCGACCCGCCGACCAGCGCCTCGACCAGGGCCCTACCCACGGTCGGCGCCCTGCGCAGCGACGGCTGGAGCGTGCCATCCGGATTGACCATGTAGGGGACCGCGATCCCCCTGCCCGGTTCGCGCAGGCAGGCCAGCAGCGGCGCGATCGAGCCGGGGCGCAGCCGGCAGTCGGGGTTGAGCACGTAGACGCCGTCCAGCCGGTCGAGGTCGAGCGCGGCGACGCCGGCGTTGATCGCGGCGGCGTACCCGGCGTTCCTGCCGACCTGCACCACCGTGGCGTTGGCCCGTTCGGCGACGGCGACGGAGTCGTCCTTGGAGGCGTTGTCGGCCACCACCACGCCGGCCAGCTCCACCCCTTCGGCGCCCCGCTCCAGCGAGCCGAGGCAGCCCCCGAGCACGGAGGCGCTGTTGTAGGTGACGATCACGACGGCGACCCGGCCCATGTCAGCGCACCCGCTTGTACAGGCGCATGCCGAGCTTGCCCGCGCGCCGGGCGAGCGGCGCCCTGCCGTCGAGCACCCGCCCGATCCAGGCGCCGTCGAGGTCGTGCCTGAGGCTGTTGCGCGCCTGGAGCCAGGAGCCCGCCCTGACCCGGCCGCCGTCGCTGGTGTAGGCGCGGGTCACGCCGGCCATCCGCAGCCGGCGCAGGACCCGGCGGTCGTAGGAGCCGAACGGGATGGCCACCCGCGACACCGGCCCGCCCGCGAGCCGGGCGAGCACGGCCCTGGCCCGGGTGAGCTCCTCGGCCACCTGCGGGCCGTCCAGTGTGCGCCAGTCACGGTGCGCCCACCCGTGGGAGCCGACCCGCATGCCGGCCCCGGCCAGCTCGCGCACGCCGTCGGCGTCGAGCCTGCCGGGTTCGCCGAGCAGCCCGGCCAGGACGAAGAACTCCGCCCGCAGCCCTCGCTCCACCAGCCGGGGAAGGGCGATCTCCACGTCGGACGCGTTCCCGTCGTCGAACGTCAGCCGTACGTCGGGGCGGCCGGCCACCGCGTCGACGACCTGCTCGAACTGCTCGACCGTCACCCACGTCGCGTCCTCGTCCCGTTCGAGAGCGCGGGCCGTCTCGCCGATGCCGTGCACGGTCAGGTTGGTTACCGCCCGCATCCTGCCCCCTGGTCAAGAAGGTCGCCAGGAGAGTTATCGCGACCAGATCTGGACCGTTACATCCGTTTTGCGTACCAGGCGACGGTCTGCCGCAGCCCCGCCTCGAGCGTGGTCGCCGGACGCCAGCCCAGCACGCGCTCGGCGGGCCCGATGTCGGAGCGCTGCGTACGGTCCAGCGGCCGCGCCGCGACCGCGCCGTACTCGGGCCTGGCCCTGCCGTCCACGGTGCCGTCCACGGTGCCGTCCACGATGGCGGCCAGCAGCTCCGCCGTGTCGCGGATGCTGACCGGCTCGGGCGTGCCGATATCGAGGATGTGCCCGGCCGCGTCGCCGCCCGCTCCCGCCAGCACGAACGCGTCCACCACGTCCTCGACGTACACCCAGGTGACCAGCCTCGCGCCCGAGGTGAGCCGGGGCGCCTGCCCCTTCAGCAGCGACGTCGTCACGTACGGCACCAGCCTGGCCGCGTTCGGCTCGCCCGGCCCGTACACCATGGCCACCCGCAACACCGAGACCGGCACCCGCCACAGGGCGTGGAACATCCGCGCGTACCCCGTCGCCGCCGCCTTCGCCGCCGCGTACGGGGAACCCGGCGCCTGCCCCTCGCGCGGCTCCTCCACCGAGCCCGCCAGCACCACGCTGCGCACGGGGCCGCCCGTCACGGCCGTCAGCAGGTTGACCGCCGCGCCCAGGTTGCCCGCCAGCGTCGGCGCCACGATCCCGGGCTCCCGGACGCCGGTGACCTCACTGGCCAGGTGGAGGATCACCTCCGGCTGGACCGCCTCCACCAGTGCGGCCGTGGCGGCGGCGTCGCACAGGTCGGCCGCGTGCCAGCACTCGACGTGCCCGGTGGCCTCCTGCGGGCGGCGGCTGACCGCGTGCACCCGCGCGCCCAGCCCGGCCAGGCGGCGGACCAGGTGGGAGCCGATGAACCCGGTGGCGCCGGTGACCAGCGTGCGCGTCCCCTGCCAGGCCGACATGTGCTCTCCCGGGTCAGTCATGTTGGTCCGGTGACGGAATGGGCTCGCCCGTGTCGTGCCAGACGTTGCCCGCGTCGGCGGCGAGCTCGGAGCGGGTGCTCAGCAGGATCGGGCAGTCGTGCGCGGAGTTGCGGCCGAACCGGTTCCCGGTGACGCGCTGCCCGGTCAGGGGGCGCTCGAGCGGCGTGTGGTCGATGTTGACGATGCAGGCGCCGCCGTCGAGGTAGTTGTCCTCCACCCGCAGGTCGTCGGCCGACGACTGCACGGCGGCGTTCGGGTCGCGCGTGGTCGACAGGTCGATCGTGTTGTGCCGCAGCGTGACGCCGCTCTGGTCGGCGAAGGCCTGTACGCCGTCGTTGTGGGTGGGTTCGCCGCCCTGGTCGGGGTCGTGGGCGAACCAGCTCAGGTCGTGGATGTAGGAGTCCTGGACCAGGGTGGCGGTGTGGGCCTTGACGCCGTCGACCGTGCCTCGGAACTCCGAGCGGTAGATCTTGGTCGAGGCCGCCCAGATGCCGTCGATGGACGGCGAGGGATGGGCGGGGTAGAACTCGGAGCCCTCCACCACCGTGTCCTTGCCGTGCTCGGTGTCGAGCAGCGGCCGTACGTCGGAGGTGGCCGCGCCGCGGAAGACGCAGTTGCGGAACGTGACGCCGCGCGCGGTCACCACCACGAAGCCGTGGAAGACCTTGCCCTCGACGACCTCACCGTCCTTGGCGAAGGTCTGGTCGCCGGTGACGACCGTGAGCGCGGTGCCCGGCGGGACGCCCGTGGAGGCCGCGCCGGGAAAGCCGGGAGGGCCCGGCCTGCCGGTCTCCGGGGGCGGGCTCGCGGGCGCGGACGGGCTCTGCGAGGCCCGGCCCGCGGGCTCGCCGAGCTGCTGGGCGACCACGAGGGCCAGGACCAGGGCGGCGACCGCGGCTATGACATACGACCACGTCTTCGCCACCCTGGCATTATTCGCGCATCATCAGCCGATGCGCCAGGTGTCGCCGCCCAGCAGCAGTTCGCTCAGGCCGCCCGGCCCCGCGCTGCCCACGGCCTCGTCGAGTTGCTCGGCCATGAGCGTGTCGTAGGCCGGCCGGTCGATCTGGCGGAAGATCCCGATCGGCACGTGCTCGAACGCCGGCTCGTCGAGCCTGCTGAGCGCGAAGGCCACCGACGGGTCGGGATTGTGCGCGTCGTGCACGAGGATCTGGTCGTCGCTCACGCTGTCGCGGGCCACCACCTCGATGCCGCCGTTCGCGGCGCGTACGACGGCCTTCGAGGCGCTCGCGATCGGCTGACCGTGCTCCAGCCGCACCGTGATGTCGTCGCGGACCTCGGGGTCCTTGAGCTGCTCGAAGGCGTTGTCGTTGAAGATGTTGCAGTTCTGGTAGATCTCGACCAGCGACGTGCCGCGGTGCGCGGTAGCCTCGCGCAGCACCGACTGCAGGTGCTTGCGGTCGGAGTCGATGGTCCTGGCCACGAACGACGCCTCGGCGCCGAGAGCCAGCGAGATCGGGTTGAACGGCTTGTCCAGCGACCCCATCGGCGTCGACTTGGTGATCTTGCCGACCTCGCTCGTAGGAGAGTACTGGCCCTTGGTCAGACCGTAGATCCGGTTGTTGAACAGCAGGATGTTGAGGTTGACGTTGCGGCGCAGCGCGTGGATCAGGTGGTTGCCGCCGATCGACAGCGCGTCGCCGTCACCCGTGATCACCCAGACGCTCAGGTCGGGCCGGCTGGCCGCCAGCCCGGTCGCGATCGCCGGCGCCCGCCCGTGGATGGAGTGGAAGCCGTAGGTGTTCAGGTAGTAGGGGAAACGCGACGAGCACCCGATGCCGGAGACGAACACGATGTTCTCGCGCCTGAGCCCCAGCTCGGGCAGGAAACTCTGCACGGCGGCGAGAATCGCGTAGTCGCCGCAGCCGGGGCACCAGCGCACCTCCTGGTCGGACTTGAAGTCCTTCAGGGTCTGCTTCACATCGGTCTTGGGAACGAGCGAGAGCCCCTTCCCGTTCAGCAGCTCAGTCACTGTCGATCACGTCCTGGATGACTCCGGCCAGCTCCTCGGCCTTGAACGGGAGCCCGCGCACGCGGTTGTAGCTGATCACGTCGACGAGGAAGCGGGCCCGCAGCAGCAGGGCCAGCTGGCCCAGGTTGATCTCGGGCAGCAGCACCTTGTCGTAACGCTTGAGGATCTCGCCGGTGTTGGCGGGCAGCGGGTTGAGGTGGCGCAGGTGGGTCTGCGCGACCTTGCCGCCGCTCTTCCTGATGCGCCGCACGGCCGCGGCGATCGGCCCGTACGTCGAGCCCCACCCGATGACGAGCACCCCGGCGTCGCCGTCGGGGTCGTCGACCTCGAGGTCGGGCACGTCGATGCCGGCGATCTTGGCGGCCCTGGTGCGGACCATCAGGTCGTGGTTGGCGGGGTCGTAGGAGATGTTGCCGGTGCCGTCGGCCTTCTCGATGCCGCCGATGCGGTGCTCGAGGCCGGGAGTGCCGGGGATGGCCCACGGGCGGGCGAGGGTGTCGGCGTCACGCTTGAAGGGCAGGAACGTGCCGTCCTCGCCGTTGGGGGCGGTCGTGAAATTCTGCGAGATGTCGGGCAGGTCGGCGATCTCGGGGAGTCGCCAGGGCTCCGAGCCGTTGGCGAGATAGCCGTCCGAGAGCAACATGACCGGTGTGCGGTATTTGACGGCGATCCTGGCCGCCTCGATGGCCGCGTCGAAGCAGTCGCTCGGCGACATCGGCGCCACCACCGGCACCGGCGACTCGCCGTTGCGGCCGAACAACGCCATCAGCAGGTCGGTCTGCTCGGTCTTGGTCGGCATGCCGGTGCTCGGCCCCGCGCGCTGCACGTCGACGACGATCAGCGGCAGCTCGGTGGTGACCGCCAGGCCGACGGTCTCGGCCTTCAGCGCCACGCCGGGGCCCGACGTGGTGGTCACGCCCAGCGCCCCGCCGAACGCGGCCCCGAGCGCCGCGCCGACGCCGGCGATCTCGTCCTCGGCCTGAAAGGTGCGGATCCCGAACCGCTTGTGCCTGGACAGCTCGTGCAGGATGTCGCTCGCCGGGGTGATCGGGTAGGACCCCAGGAACAGCGGCAGCTTCGACTGCACGCTCGCGGCGATCAGGCCGTAGGCGAGCGCCTGGTTGCCGGAGATGTTGCGGTAGACGCCCGGGGGCAGCTGCGCCGGCTTGACCTCGTAGCTCACCGAGAAACCCTCGGTGGTCTCGCCGTAGTTCCAGCCCGCCTGGAAGGCGGCGATGTTGGCCTTGGCGATGTCGGGCTTCTTGGCGAACTTCTGCTCGAGGAACTTGATGGTGTGCTCGGTCGGCCGGTGGTAGAGCCACGACAGCAGGCCGAGGGCGAACATGTTCTTCGACCGCTCGGCGTCCTTCTTCGACAGGTCGAAGTCTTCGAGCGCCTTGACGGTCAGCGAGGTCAGCGGGACCGCGTGCACGCGCCACTCGCTCAGGGAGTCGTCCTCGAGCGGGCTGCTGGCGTAGCCGACCTTCTGCAGGTTGCGCTTGGTGAACTCGTCGGTGTTGGCGATGATGTCGGCGCCCCTGGGCAGGTCGCCCAGGTTGGCCTTGAGCGCGGCCGGGTTCATCGCCACGAGGACGTTGGGCGCGTCGCCGGGCGTGAGGATGTCGTGGTCGGCGAAGTGCAGCTGGAAGCTGGAGACGCCGGGCAAGGTGCCTGCGGGGGCCCGGATCTCGGCGGGGAAGTTGGGCAGAGTCGACAGGTCGTTGCCGAACTCCGCCGTGCCCGCCGTGAAACGGTCGCCGGTGAGCTGCATGCCGTCGCCGGAGTCGCCGGCGAATCTGATGATCACGCGGTCGAGTTGCTGGACCTGCTTCGTCACAGCTCAGTCCTCCTCGACGCGCCAAGGCGCGGTTGATGTAGGCGCGTTCTCTGTTTCCATGCTAGATCCTCGGAAGGTCACGCGTTTGCGGCCCGCGAATGCGGGTAAACGCGGGCGGGGTCAGGGTGAGGTGGGAGAACGACGACACAGCCCGGATGCGAGCCTGCAGAGGTCCACATGCAGGCGGGCGAACAGGACGGTTCGGGTCACGTGCGCCAACTATACGTCCCCCTCAAGCGCGTTATGTCAGGGGCTGTCCGCTCCCTGAGCTGTACATGCGTCCGGCCTGCATCCCCGCAGAGCCGTACAACTCAGGAACGGTGACAAAGCTGTAACCCTTCCCGCGCAACCTTTCGAGGATGTCCGGAACCGCGTCGACGGTTTCCCGATGGATGTCGTGCATGAGAATGATCGCACCTGGATGTGCCCCGCGCACCGCTCTGTCGGCGATGTCGGCGGATTTGCCACCGCCCTGGTCATGGGTGTCGACGTCCCAGGTGACCAGCGACGCGCCCTGCTCGGCCGCGACGGCGCGCAACTGCGGGCTCGCGATCCCGTACGGCGGCCGCACGAGCGTCGGCGTGCGCCCGGTCGCGACGGCGATCGCGTCACCCGCCCGCCGCAGCGAGTCGGTGATCTTGCTGGTGGGCTGACCGGAAAGGTTCTTGTGGTTCCAGCTGTGGTTGCCGACCAGATGCCCCTCGGCGCTCATCCGCAGCACCAGCCCTGGGTCGGCGGCGGCGTTCGTACCGAGCGGGAAGAACGTGGCCCGCGCCCGATGCTCCTGGAGCGTGTCGAGCAGCGCGCCGGTGTGGGGTCCTGGACCGTCGTCGAACGTCAGCGCCACGCACTTCGTCCTGGCGCAGTCGGCGGTCACGGCCAGGGTCCTGACGGCCTCGGTGCCGTTGGCGGGATCGTTCGCGGGCGGGACCCTGGTCAGGTCCGCCGCGTCCTTGCGCGCGGCCGTCCTGACGCCTTCCTGCGCCCGCCTCCCCAGGCCGGACAGCAGCGGCTCCGCGGCGTCCGCCGGCACGGCCGCGGCCACCCGGCCCAGCGCGCACGGCCCCACCTGGCAGTCGTCGAACTCGACCACCAGGTCCCCGTCACGGTTGAAGGCCATCGAGTCGAAGCGGCCGGCGTCCGCGACGACCTCGTCCGCCCCGATCTGCTGCCCGCGCTCCTGGACCAGCTGCCGCCTGACCAGCACGCCGAGCCGGCGCAGCGCGTCCTTGCCGGCGAGCAGCCCGGTGGAGCCGGCCGTCCTGCCCTCGTGCGCGTCGAACCAGTACGTCCGCGTGGAGTACCCAAAGCCCGCCTTCAGGTTCTCGCCGGTGCGCAGCCGTACGGCCACCGCTTCGGGGGAGGCGGCGGCGAGCTGCCAGTTCACGTTCAGCTCCGGCCGCGGGCCGGCCGCCTTCGTCTTCGTACGCTCGCGGAAGTCGCGCAGCTGCTCGCGCACCCGCTCGCGCAGCACCCGGTTGAGCGCGGGGGCCTCGTCCAGCTCGGGGTAGGTGATGTGCACGTATCGGCGGCCTGCGGAGTCGCCTTCCGTGAGGGTTCTGGTGGACAGGCCGACGACGGTCGTGGGGTCGACAAAGTCGACCAGCGTCGGCTCTGCCGGGACCACGATGCCCCTGTCGGGAACGGCGGTGGCCATGCCGCAACCGGAGACCGAAAGGGCCAGCAGAGCGATTCCTGCAGAGAATCGCCTTATATGCATGCATGCCACAGTATGTGGGCGATCTTGCCGTTTACTCCTATTTGGGATGATCGGTAGCGGACTTTTGACCACCCTCCGGTTTGGGGCTTCCCTGGGTTACCATCCCGTCATGGACGGCTATTACGGGTCGTACGTGCTCGTCGCCGCGCTGCTCGCCATCGGCGTCGCCATCGTGGCCGGCGCCCTGTTCGCCAACCGCCTGCTCCGCCCGTCGCGCCCCACCCCGGACAAGCTGACCACGTACGAGTGCGGGGTCGACCCGGTGGGCGACGGCTGGGCGCAGTCCCAGGTCCGCTACTACGTCTTCACCTACCTGTACGTGGTCTTCGCCGTGGACGCCGTCTTCCTGTTCCCCTGGGCCACCGTCTTCGACGCGCCCGGCTACGGGTTGACGACGCTCGTCGAGATGTTCGTGTTCCTGGGGTTCATCACCCTCGGCATCGTCTACGCCTGGCGCAAACGCGTACTCACCTGGACATGAGCCCGCCGCCCCGCGACGCCGCACCCACCCGCGGCAGGCAGGCCGGTCTGGGCGGTGGTGGCCTACGGCAGCGCCAGGCAGCCTGACCGGGACGCCGAGCTCCGGTCGGCGATCTCATGCGTGAGGCCGGTCACCCGGTCGCGGTCGCGCGGCCCGGGGCTCGCGGCGATGGTGGAGGCGTCGGGCCGCACGTGTCGCCGGCCGCTCCCTCCTCCTCGGCTGCGCCTTCCTCTCCTGATCCGTGAGCCGTACGGAATTCCCAGAGGCGCCGGCAGGCCGGGGAACGTGTCCTGCAGGCACCACAGCCTGTTCATGCCAGGGAAGATCTCTTTGCGTTCCCCCTGATCCGAGTAAGAATGGCCACATGGCAGCAACGGATCTCCCGATGCCCACAGTGGGGCCGATCTCCAGATTGGCTCCCAAACCCATGCGCTTCATTCTCAACTGGGGCAGGCGCTATTCGCTGTGGGTCTTCAACTTCGGGCTGGCCTGCTGCGCCATCGAGTTCATCGCGACGTCGGCAAGCCGCCACGACTTCATCCGCTTCGGCGTCATCCCGTTCGCTAACGGCCCCCGGCAGGCCGATCTCATGATCGTCTCGGGCACGGTCACCGACAAGATGGCCCCCGCCGTCAAACGCCTCTACGAGCAGATGCCCGATCCGAAATACGTGATCTCGTTCGGCGCCTGCTCCAACAGCGGCGGCCCCTACTGGGACTCCTACTGCGTGACCAACGGCGTCGACCAGATCATTCCCGTGGACATCTACGTCCCCGGCTGCCCGCCCAGGCCGGAAGCGCTCCTCTACGGCATCACCCAGCTCCAGGAGAAGATCGCCGGGGAGAAACTGAGCGACCGCTACATGTGGTCACGCGCCCACTCGCCGGAGGAGGCGTGACCACGCGCATCGAGGAGCGGTTCGGCGAGCGCGCCGAGATCACCGAGTCGTACGGCGACGTCACCGTCGACGTCGCACCCGGCGACTGGATCGAGCTGCTGGCATTCGCCCGCGACGAGCTCGGCCACAGCTTCTTCGACTGGCTGACCGGCGTCGACGACCCGCCGGACGCCTTCCAGGTGGTGGCCCACGTCTGCAACCTCGACGCCCGCACCCGCCTGCTGCTGCGCACCCGCGTACCGCGCGCCGTCCCCCACCTGCCCACCGCCGTCTCCGTCTACCGGGGCGCCAACTGGCACGAGCGCGAGACGTACGAGATGTTCGGCGTGATCTTCGACGGCCACCCCAACCTCGTCCCTCTCCTGCTGCCCGACGGTTTCGAAGGCCATCCGCTGCGCAAGGACTTCATCCTGGCAGCTCGCGTGGCCAAGCCCTGGCCCGGCGCCAAGGAGCCCGGCGAGTCAGGACACGGCGCCCCGAGCCGCCGCAAGACACTTCCGCCGGGAGTTCCAGCCGACTGGGGGCCGCCCGATGCTTGACGTGGTGCTGAGCTTCGCCGTCATCCTGGTCGTGTTCCTGGTGCTGCCGCTGATCGTGGGGCAGACCGAGCACAAGGTCATGGCGCACATGCAGTCGCGGCTGGGGCCGATGTACGCGGGCGGTTTCCACGGGTGGGCGCAGCTCATCGCCGACGGAGTGAAGTTCGCGCAGAAGGAGGACGTCGTCCCGGCCGCGGCCGACCGCCGCATCTTCATGATCGCCCCGGGTGTGGCACTCGTGCCGTATCTCCTCGTGCTGATCGCCATCCCTCTCGACCGCGGCCTCGTGGCCGTCGATCTCGACCTCGGCCTGTTCTTCGTCCTCGCCGTCATGGGCGTGGGCGTCCTGGGCGCGATCATGGCCGGGTGGGCCTCGGCCAACAAGTATTCCGTCCTCGGCGGCATGCGCTCGGCGGCCCAGCTCATGGCGTACGAGCTGCCCCTCGTGCTGGCGGCCTCGTCGGTCGCGATGGCCGCGGGCACCCTGTCGCTCCCCGGCATCGTCGAGGCGTGGCAGTGGTGGTGGCTGCCGTGGCAGGCCGTCGGCGGCATCGTCTTCTTCGTGGCCGGGCTGGCGGAACTGCGGCGCCCGCCGTTCGACATGCCGATCGCCGAGTCCGAGATCATCATGGGCCCGATGACCGAGTACACCGGCATGCGCTTCGCGCTCTTCATGCTCTCCGAATATGTCGGGATCGTCGTCCTGTCCTTCCTGACCACCGTCCTGTTCCTGGGCGGCTGGCACGGGCCGTTCCTGCCTGGCTGGTTGTGGACCCTGGTCAAGGTGTTCGCGCTGGCGTTCGTGGTGATCTGGCTGCGGGTGACCTATCCGCGCCTGCGCGAGGACCAACTGCAGAAGCTCGCCTGGGCCGGGCTCGTCCCGCTGGCGCTCGTGCAGCTGGCGCTCACCGGCGTCGTCAAGGTCCTCATCTGACGCGGCGCCGTCCTGCCCTTTCCGAGCCGGCTCGGCGGCGGGAGGCGTCAGTGAACGATGGCCAGCATCACGTCGGAGGCCGAGGGCCGTTCGTCCGGACGTTTGTTGAGGCACGCGCCCACGATCCCGCGTAAGGCGGGCGGCAGCGACGACAGATCGGGCTGGACCGTGAGCACCCGGTTGAACACCGCAGGCACGGTGTCCTCCCCGAACGCGGGCCGGCCCGTCGCCGCGAAGATGATCGTCGACGCCCAGCTGAACACGTCGGAGGGCGGGCCCACGGTCTCTCCCGACAACTGCTCGGGCGACATGTAGGGCGGCGTGCCGACCATCTTCCCCGTCGTCATGGTCACCTGGTCGAGCGCCTTGGCGATGCCGAAGTCGATCACGCGGGGGCCGTCGTGCCCGATCAGCACGTTGCTCGGTTTGAAGTCGCGATGGACGATGCCCGCCTTGTGGATGGCCGCCAGCGCCCCGGCCGTGGCCAGCGCCAGCCGGGTCAGGCCGTCCTCGTCGCGTGGCCCGTGCTTCTTGACCAGCTGCTCCAGCGACGGGCCCTCGACGTATTCGCTGACGATGTAGGGGTGCTGACCGGAGACGCTCACGTCGAGGAGCCGGGCTGTGGAGAACGTCGCCACCCGCCGGGCCGCGTCGACCTCCCGTGCGAACCTCTTGCGCGCCACCTCGTCGACCAGGTCGTGCAGCACCTTCACCGCGACCCGCGTCCCGTTGGGCGCCGTCGCCAGGTAGACCGCCCCCTGCCCGCCCCGCCCGAGCTCACGCAGCACCCGGTAGTGGCCCACCCACTCGGGTTGCCCGGTGCGCGGCCGATGGTGCTGACCGGGGGAGGTGGTGCGCCTGCCCATCTCCATCGGCCGGTGCGGAGGAAGGGTCGTCGCTCTGAGGCGGGCGCGCGCCATGTGGGGCACGAGAAAACCCGAATGCACGACCCCTCCGCCCCAGCTGAGCAGCAGGCCCAACGTGACCATGACGGCCAGGGGCTCCGGGATGTCCGCGAACTCCGCGTATGCGAGGGCCGAGATCGTGAACGAGCCGATGCCGACGAAGTAGACGCACGCGGCGACGAAGTGCCAGACGTTTCGCAACCAGTAAGCCGCGAACCCGATGGTGACCGGGGTCGCCAGGCCGCAGGTGAACAGGGGCAGGCAGGCCCACAAGACGGCGGCCGCCCACCTCCCGCCACTGGGACGGACTGAATGGCTCTGTTGCATGCCGGAGAGACTATCGTTCAGCGACCGGTTCATATCGGGCGAGCGCACAGGTTGTGGATAACCATCGGCCTGCCTGTGGATAGCTGTGGAAAAACTGGGGACAATGCTCTGGCTCATTCACGTGCGAGGCCAAGTGCGTCATGATGTTGAACATGGGGCGGATACCGGGAGTCGGACTGGCGAAAGGGTTGTCCATCACCCTTCGCCACATGCTGCGTAAATCGGTTACGCAGCAGTATCCCGAGGTCAAGCCCGCCCTGCCGCCGCGGAGCCGAGGCGTTATCGCCCTGGTTGAGGAGAACTGCACCTCCTGCATGCTCTGTGCCCGGGAATGCCCCGATTGGTGCATCTACATCGACTCGCACAAGGAGACCATCCCGGCCCCCGAGGGCGGCCGCGCCCGCCAGCGCAACGTCCTCGACCGCTTCGCCATCGACTTCTCCCTGTGCATGTACTGCGGCATCTGCATCGAGGTCTGTCCGTTCGACGCCCTCTTCTGGTCACCGGAGTTCGAGTACGCCGAGGGTGACATCCGCAACCTTCTCCACGAGAAGGACAAGCTGGCCGCCTGGACCCAGACCGTACCGCCGCCTCCCGCCCACGACCCCGGCGCCGAGCCGCCGAAGGAGCTCACGGCCGCTCCCCGCCGCCCGGCCGCCGGCCGCGCCTCCCGCACCACACCGTCGGGGAGACCTCCCGCCGCACAGAGGCCCGCCGCCGGCGCCGCTCCAGACGTCGGTACGCAGGACGCGCCCCCCGGCCGGCGTACAACTGCCGCACCGGCGCCGGGAGCGGCCCCCGCGCGCACCACGGACCCCGCGGCCGGGCCGCCGAAACGCGCGGCTGCTGCACGTGAGCCGGGGACGAGCGCGCCAGAGCCCGGGACCGCGGGGCCGCCCGGCACGCCCGCGTCCGCAGGGGACACGCCGCCTGGTGCCCCGGCATCTGCAGGGGACACACCGTCCGGTACGCCGACATCCGCGGGGGACTCATCGCCCGGTACGTCCGATTCCTCCACCGGAGCCACCGAGCAGAGCGCAACGTCCGGCCCGCCGGAGCCGGATACGCCTACGACGGCTGCGGCGTCACCGCGCCCCACAGACGGTCGCGGCGAGCGTCCGCGCAGATCGATGGCCAACGTACGGGCCATCCGGCCTCCCGGCGCTCTCCCGTCCCGCTCTCGGAACGACGCCCCGGCCGAGAGTTCCGAGCAGCCGACCGAGAGCCCTGAGCAGGGGGACACCGCGCCGGAGGACGCAGCGACCGGTTCAGCGGACCCCTCGGCCGATCCGCGACCGGCGGCTGATGCGGGACGCCCGCCAGCCGACCGTCCCAATGAACCTGCACAGGAACAACCGGCGCCTCAACCCGAAGACCATCACCCCGAGGGACCGGCTTCATCCACAGGCCGGCCGTCTCCCGAAGAGTTGTCCACAGCTCCGGGCCGGCCAGAACCGGAACCCCGCTCGCCAGAGCAGACTTCATCCGCGAGCCCGCGCAAGCGCAGGATGGCCGATCCACGGTCCATCCGACCGCCAGGGCGGCTCGGTCCTGACGACACAAGGGAGTCCGAGGAGGAGTCGTGACCGAGGCGGTGCCCTCCTACCTGTCACCCACCGGGCAAGAGATCGTCTTCTTGCTGCTGGGCGCGGTAGCGGTCGGATCGGCGCTGCTCGTCGTCACGACCAGGCAACTGGTTCACGCCGCCCTCTGGCTCGTGGTCTGCTTCGGCGCGCTGGCCGGCGGCTACCTCGTGCTGACGGCGGAGTTCGTGGCGTGGGTCCAGGTCCTGATCTACGTCGGCGCGGTGGTCGTGCTGATGTTGTTCGGCATCATGCTGACCCGCGCTCCCATCGGCCCTTCCGAAGATCTCGACAGCGGCAACCGGCTGGTCGCCGCCGTGGTGGCGGTGGCGACGGCGGCCCTCCTGGTCACCGTGGTGATCGACGGCTTCCGCACCGCCTACACCCCGCTGCGTCCCGGCAAGGGAGCCGCCAAAGAGCTGGGCGCCAGCGTGTTCGCCACCTGGGTGCTGCCTTTCGAGGCGCTGTCCGTGCTGCTGCTCGCCGCGCTGATCGGCGCGATCGTGTTGTCCCGCACCGACATCCCCGGCGGCGCCCCCGCCCAGCAGACGAGCGATCCATCCTCCGGCCCGCCGGACGCCACCCCGTTCCCCGGCAACCCCGAGACCATCCAGCCTCCGGCCAAGCCCGGAACCGTCCAGCCCTCGGCTCAGCCCGAGGGCACATCGCCGTCCGACCGGACCACGGGCAGCACGCCACCCGAGCAGACCGGGGGTCATTAGTGCACATCGTCTACCCGGCGGTCGTCTCCGCGCTCCTCTTCTCCGTCGGCGTCTACGGCGTGCTCGCCCGGCGCAACACGATCCTGGTGCTGATGTCGGTCGAGCTGATGCTCAACGCCGTCAACCTCAACCTGGTCGCGTTCGACGTGTGGCTGGGCGACCGCCTGCACAGCGGCCAGGTGCTCACCCTTTTCGTCATCGTCATCGCCGCCGCGGAGGTGGGCCTGGGTCTGGCCATCATCCTGGCGCTCTACCGCAACCGCCGCACCGTCGACATCGACCGCCTCCGTGACCTCGCCGAGCCGGCAGACGCCCCGCGAGGCGTGCCGAGCACCCTCACCGCCGGCGGCTCGCAGCCCCCACCGAGCGCGCCCACGGACGAGGGCCACGACCCCGGCACACCACCACCAAGCCAGGACCGAAGCCTGGATCAAGACCAGCATCAAGTCCTGGACCAGGGGCATTCCGTCGCGGGTGAGAAGCCCGTCAAGCGAGGGGGCAGGCGATGACGACCTTCCCGCTGCTGGCCGTGCTCCTGCCCTTCCTGGCCGCCTTCGCGGGCCTGCTGCTTCCCCGCCTCCTCCACAGGCGAGGCCCGGCGGCCGAACCGGGCGGAGTGGCGGGCGCGCAGGCCAACACCAAGGCGGCCTGGATCGCCGTCCTGCCCACGGCCGCCTCCGCCGTCCTCGCCGTCTGGCTGGCCTGGGGTCCCGGGTTCGCCTTCCTCAACGGCGAAGGCACGTCATCCCTCACCGGCCGGACATACGGCACGATCGTCACCGGCGGCGTCCCCATCTCGCTCACCCTGCAGGCCGACGACCTGTCGGGCGTCCTCGGCGTCCTGGTGACCCTGGTCGCCCTGGCCGTGCAGATCTACTCGATCGGCTATCTCCGAGACGACCCGCGCTATCCCTCCTACAGCGCGTTCATCAGCCTGTTCACCAGCGCGATGTTGCTGGTCGTGTACGCGGGTGACCTCCTTGTCCTCTACGTGGGCTGGGAGATCATGGGCCTGTGCTCCTACCTGCTCATCGGCCACTGGTGGGAGGACCGCGGCAATTCGCGCGCCGCGGTCAAGGCGTTCCTCGTGACCCGTCTGGGCGACGTCGGGTTTCTCTTCGGCATCTTCGTGCTGGGCATGGCGGCCGGGAGCTTCCGCGTCGCCGACGTGCTGGCGAAGGTGCCGGAGATGTCGCCGGCGACCCTGGTGACGGCCACGATGTTGCTGCTGGCCGGGGTGGCGGGCAAGAGCGCCCAGGTGCCGTTGCACACGTGGCTGCCCGACGCGATGGCCGGTCCGACGCCGATCAGCGCCCTCATCCACGCCGCCACCATGGTCGCCGCCGGGATCTTCATCGTGGCCCGGCTCTTCCCCGCGTTCCTGGCCGCCCGGCCCACGCTCGACGTGCTTGCCGTCGTCGCCGCGCTGGGCATGCTGGGGGCCGCGCTGGCCGCGCTGGCGCAGGACGACCTGAAACGTGTGCTCGCCTACTCCACGGTCAGCCAGCTCGCCTACATGGCGGGCGGGCTCGCCGCGGGCTCCGACACGTCGGCCGTCTTCCACCTGGTGACGCACGGGGCGTTCAAGGCGCTGCTGTTCCTCTGCGCGGGAGTGGTCATCCACCACGTCGGCTCCAACCTGATGTCGCAGATGGGCGGTCTGCGCCGGGAGCTGCCGGTCACGTTCGCGGCCATGACGATCGGGTTCGCCGCGCTGATGGGCCTCCCGCCGGCCAGTGGCTTCTTCAGCAAGGACAGCCTGCTCGTGGCGATGGACGGCGCGCTCGCGACCGGGGGCCTCACCGACGCGGCCGCCCTGCTCCTGTACGCGTGCGCGCTCGCGACCGTGGCCGTCACCGGCGCGTACGCCACCAGGGCCTGGCTGCGCACGTTCTTCGGCGAGGCGAAACCCGCCGCGCTGCCCGAGCCCGAGCCCGGCACCGCCCACGTCGTAACCGGCCGTGAGGCCCCGCGTTCGATGCTCGTACCCGTCGCCCTGCTCGCGGTCCCCGCCCTGCTGCTGGGCCTCGCCGTCGAGCCGCACCTCGCGCCCGGCGTGGCGGCCACCAGCGTCGTGCTCGCCCTCCTCGGGGCGGGGGCGGTCTACGCGTTCTGGCGCATCGACCCCGCCGCCGACCCGGCCCGCCTGCTGGGGCCGTTCCGGGTGCCGTGCGAGCGGGCGTTCTACGTCGACGGCCTCTACGCGGCGCTCCTCGTACGCCCGGTCATGGTCCTGGCCAGGCTCGTGGTCAGCACCGACGACCACGTCGTGGACGGCGCGGTACGCGGGTCGGGCAGGTCGGCGCGCGGCCTGTCGGGAGCGCTGAGGTTCGCCCAGAACGGCAATGTCCAGCTCTACGTGAGCGGGCTGCTGGCGGGTGTCCTGCTGATCGTGGTCGGGGCGGTGGTGTTCGCATGATGGGCTGGCTTCCCGTCGCGCTCCTGGCGGTGCCGCTGGTCGGCGCGCTCCTGCTGCTCCTCGCGCCGCACGCGTTGCGTCCCCATCTGCGCGCGTACGGGCTGGTCCTGTCCGGCGTGACGCTGGCGCTGGCCGTGCTCATGGTGGCGGCGTTCGACTACGCCGGGGCGGCGCGTCCGCAGTTCGAGGTCGACCAGCCGTGGATCGCCGGGCTGGGGCTCCGCTTCCACCTCGGCGTCGACGGGATCTCGCTGCCGCTGGTCGCGCTGACGGCCCTGCTGACGTTCCTGTGCTTCGTCTACCTGTGCTGGGGTCGCGAGCGGGCCGGTGAGCAGCTCATGAGGGCGCGGCCGAGAGCGCTCGTGTTCACGTTGCTCGTGCTCGAAGTGGGCATGATCGGTACGTTCCTCGCTCTCGACCTGCTGCTCTTCTTCGTGTTCTTCGAGGTCGTGCTCATCCCGATGTACTTCCTGATCGCCATCTGGGGCGGCGAGGGGCGCAGGGCGGCGTCGGTCAAGTTCATCCTGTACACCCTGCTCGGCTCGGTCGTGATGCTGCTCGGCCTGCTGCTGGTGTGGGCGCAGACGGGCACGCTCGACATCGAGGCGCTGGCCGCGGCCCACGGCGCCGGCATGGCAAGGTCCGTGCAGATCCTGGCGTTCGTGGCGATCGGGGTGGGCCTGGCGGTGAAAACGCCCATGTGGCCGCTGCACACCTGGCTGCCCGACGCCCACACCGAGGCCCCGACCGTGGGCTCGGTGCTGCTCGCCGGGGTGCTGCTCAAGATGGGCACGTACGGCTTCGCCAGGATCGCCGTCCCGATCCTCCCCGAGGGCGCCGCGGCCGTGGCGCCGTGGCTCGGCGCGCTCGCCGTCGTCGGCATCGTCTACGGCGCCCTGGCCTGCCTGGCGCAGCGCGACCTCAAACGCATGATCGCCTACTCCTCCGTCGGCCACATGGGTTTCGTCCTGCTGGGCTTCGCCACGTTGACCCCCGTGGGCGTCAACGGCGCCCTCTTCGCCAACGTCGCCCACGGCCTCATCACCGGCCTGCTGTTCTTCCTGGCCGGAGCGGTCAAAGACCGCTACCACACCGCCGACATGCCTTCGCTGGGCGGCGGCATGCTGGCCACGCTGCCACGGCTGGGGTCGTTGCTCACGTTCGCGTCGATCGCCTCGCTCGGGCTGCCGGGGCTGGCCGGGTTCTGGGGGGAGATGCTGGCGCTGTTCGGAGCCTTCCAGCCGGCGAACGTCCTGCCGCGCCCGCTGTTCCTCACCTACATGGTGATCGGCGGTCTGGGAGCGGTGCTGACGGCCGCGTACTTCCTGGTCATGTTGTCCCGCGTCACCCACGGCCGCCCGCAGCGCCCCGCCCGCCCGGCGGCGCGGGTGCTCCAGGAGGTGGGCGGTCCGCCACCGGCGGTCCCGGACGACGTGGCCGGTCCGCCACCGGCGGTCCTGGACGACGTGGGGCGCCCGCCGGGCGACGTCCGCACCCACGAGCTGCTGGCGTGGACGCCGCTCGTCGTGCTGATCCTGCTCTTCGGGCTCTGGCCGGGCCTGCTGCTGTCGCTCACCACCCCCGCCGTGCTCACCCTGCTGGGAGTCGCCTCGTGATCCAGCAGATCGACTACTTCGCCATCGCACCCCCGCTCGTGCTCGCGCTGACGGCCGGCCTGGTGCTGCTGCTCGACGCGTTCCTCCCGGCCCGCCCGCGCACGCGCGGCGCGCTGGGGTTCGTCACGCTGGCGGGCGTGCTGGTGTCCCTGGGGTTCGTGGTCGCCCAGGCGGCCGGGGGCGGCACGCCGCGCTCGACGTTCTGCGTCCCGCCCGGCCTCGCGGACCCGGCGACGGCGCAGTGCTCGTTCGTGGCCGACCGGTTCACGCTGGTGTTCGCGGGCATGGTGCTCGTCGCGGCAGTCGTCGTCGTGCTGCTGTCGATGACGGAGCTGGCCGGCGGCGGCATCCCGGTGGGCGAGTGGTATTTCCTGCTGCTGTGTACGTTCGTCGGCGCGGTCACCCTGCCCGCGTCCCGCGACCTGATCATGCTCGTGGTGGCGCTGGAGCTGGTGTCGCTCCCGGTCTTCGCGCTCACCGCGCTCAAACGTTACGACGGCCGCTCCTCCGAGGCCGCGGTGAAGCTGTTCGTCGTGTCGGTGGTGTCGACCGCCGTCATGTTGTACGGCGTCTCTTTGCTGTACGGCATCGCGGGCACGGTCTTCCTGTCCCGCCTGGAGGCGGTGTTCGGCGGCCAGGCCGAGGCGCCGGGCGTGGCGCTCGTCCAGGGTGACCTTCCCGCCGTAGGCACGGTCGGCGTCGTCCTCGTCGTGGCGGGCTTCGCCTTCAAGATCGCCGCTGTGCCGTTCCACGCCTGGGCGGCCGACGTCTACCAGGGTGCGCCCGTCCCCGTCGCCGCTCTGCTGTCGGTCGTCTCCAAGGCGGCCGGGTTCGCGGGGCTGATCCTCGTACTCGTGGCCGCGCTGTCCGGGCAGGCCGCCACGTGGATCCCGATCGTCGCGGTGCTCGCCGCGCTGACCATGACCGCGGGCAACCTGCTCGCCCTGCGTCAGCGTTCGGCCGTACGCCTGCTCGCCTGGTCGTCGGTGGCGCAGTCCGGCTACATCCTGGCCCCGCTGGCCGTGACGGTCACCGCCGACGGCGTCACCGCGGTCGGCGCGTCCATGGCCTACCTCGTGATCTACGCCGCGATGAACCTGGGCGCGTTCGCGGTCGTCATGCTCGTGTCGAAGACCACCACCCGCAACGAGCTCGACGACTACCGCGGCCTGGTGTTCCGCCGTCCCGTCGCCGGGCTCGCGCTGGCGTTCTGCCTGATCTGCCTGGCGGGGCTGCCGCCGGGGCTGGCCGGACTGTTCGCGAAGGTGTTCGTCTTCAGGGAGCTCGTCGAGGGCGGCTCCGGCTGGCTGGCGCTGGTCATGGCGGCCAACACCGTGATCGGCCTCTACTACTACGCCGTCTGGACGGCACGGCTGTTCGCACCCGCCGCGGAACGGGACGCCGCGCCCCGGCGCACGTTCCCGGCCACGGGGTCGGCCATCGGGCTCGCCGTCGCCGTCGCCGTGCTGTTCTCGGTCGCTCCCCAGCTGGTTCTCGACGTCACCGCTCTGTCCGCGTTCGGTTGACACGTCACGGCACGCAGGGGAAAGGTCGCGCTCTGCCTTCAGCTGAGCACACCGGGGAACGAAGCACCGGGTCATCATCGTTGGACTGAGGTGAACCCAGGCACGAAAGGGGGAGCCTTGCACCACAACGGTCTGCGCACCGCCGTTCTTCTCGGCGGGTTGTCGGCGTTCCTTGTGGCGGTGGGCGCGTGGTTGGGCGGCGGCACCGGTGCGCAGATGGCGCTGATGCTGGCCCTGGCGACCAACGGCGTCGCCTACTTCTTCTCCGACCGCATCGCCCTGTCGGCCATGCGCGCCCGTCCGGTCGGTGAGGTCGAGCACCCGACGCTCTACCGGATCGTGCGCGAGCTGTCGACCGAGGCCCGGCAGCCGATGCCGCGCCTGTACATCTCGCCGACCGTGCAGCCCAACGCTTTCGCGACGGGCAGGAGCCCGCGCAAGGCAGCGGTGTGCGTGACGTACGGCCTGACCAAGCTGCTCGATGAGGCCGAGCTGCGCGGGGTGATCGGGCACGAGCTGTCACACGTGTACAACCGAGACATCCTCGTCTCCTCGGTGGCCGGTGCGCTGGCCACGATGATCACCTGGCTCAGCTACGTCGCGGTGTTCTTCGGCGGGTCGGATGACGACGAGGGGCCGGGCTTCGTCGGCGCGCTGCTCATGATGGTGCTCGGGCCGGTCGCGGCCGGAATGGTGCAGATGGCGATCTCCCGCACCAGGGAGTTCCAGGCCGACGAGTCGGGCGCGCGGCTCACCGGCGACCCGCTCGCGCTGGCCTCGGCGCTGCGCAAGATCGAACTGGGCGCCCGCCGCCTCCCGCTCCCGGAGAACAGCCGTCTCACCTCGGCCTCCCACATGATGATCGCCAACCCGTTCAGCGGCTCCGGCTTCGGCCGTCTGTTCTCCACCCACCCGCCCACTTCCGAGAGAGTCGCCCGACTCGAGCGCATGGCCGGATATCGTCGTTGACGATGGGCCGATTTCCACGCTTGACCAAAGCGGAGCGCAAACTCTGGAACGCCTTCCCCACGGGCCGGCTCGTCGAGCTGGCCCCGGTCGAGATGGGAGCCGGCCGCACGGCAGGGGCCAACGCGCCCACCGACGGCCACACCTGGGGCCCCGACCGTACGATCAGGGCCGAGGTGATCAGCCGATTGCTGCTCGGCGCCCATGACGAGGGCGGGGGCGCCGCGCCGGCCGTACGCCTGCGCGGCGCCAGAATCACCGGCCGGTTGTCGATCGTCGGCGGCACGATCCCGTACGAACTCGTCCTGAGCGGATGCCACCTCGACCAACCCATCCAGCTCACCGGCTCCGCCACCCGCACCCTCCGCCTGACCGACTGCCACTTCCCCGGCCTCAGCGGCGGCGGCATGCGGGTCGCCGGCCATCTCAGCCTCTCGGGCTCCCACGTCACCGGCACCGTCCGCGTGAGCCGGGCCCAGTTCGAGAGCGGCCTGTGGCTGGGCGGCACCAAGGTGGTGTCCGACGACGGCGAGTGGGCGCTCCACGCGAACTCCATCGTCGTCGACGCCGGCATGTACATGCGCAACGCCGACCTCACCGGCGGAGTCGGCCTGGTCGGTTCGCGGCTGAACGGGGGGTTCTTCCTCGACGGCGCCACCCTCCGCAATCCCGGCAAGGAGGCCCTGACCGCCGACAACATGGTCGTCGAGGACAGCATGCGCTGCTCCGGTGGATTCCAGGCATCCGGCTGCGTACGGTTACGCGGCGCCCGCATCAACGGCACGCTCGCGTTAGGCGGCGCCTTCAACAGCCCCGACACCCGCTACGCCCTCCACGCGAGCCACATGGAGGTTCGCGAGTTGTCACTCACGCCGTCGGAGCCCATCGACGGCGTCGTCACCCTCGCCCACACCAGGGTCGGCACCCTGCACGACAACCCCGACACCTGGCCCGCCAAGCTCCGGCTCAACGGCCTCACGTACGACCGCCTGCGCGGCTCGGGCGTGGCCCGGCGCATCGAATGGGTCACCCGCGACCCGGAGGGGTTCCGGCCGCAGCCGTACGAGCAACTGGCCGCCTGGTACATCAGCGACGGCAACGAAGCGCTCGCCCGCCGCGCCCAGCTCGCCAAACTGCGCGCCAGGCGGCAGACGCAGGGGCTCGGCGGCCGGATCTGGGGGCGGCTGCTGGATGCGGCGGTCGGCTACGGCTATCGTCCCTGGCTGGCCGGCATGTGGTTCACGCTCCTGCTGGCCGTCGGAACGGTCGTCTTCGCAATAAACCCGCCAAGAGCCCTCAAACCCGACGAGAGCCCCGATTTCAACTCGTTCGCCTACAGCTTCGATCTTCTGCTCCCGATCCCCGCGTTCGGGCAACGGGAGATGTTCGACCCGGGGGGATGGACGCAGTGGCTCGCGTACGGGCTGATCGTGTGCGGCTGGATCCTCGCCACGGCGCTGATCGCGGGCGCTACGCGGGTCCTCCGTCCGCAGTGATCTTACGCAGGATCTCGGCGAGGTTCTCGGGAAAGAACACCTCGCGGGTGCTCTCGAGCTCCGCCACGCTCCACCACCGGTAGGCGGTCGTCGTGTCCTTCTCGATCTGCTCCATGTGCTCGAACGACACCGCCGCGCCGGGCCCGACCCTGATCGCGAAGAACGTCTGATCCTGCGTGATGGCGTAGTCGGACCACTCGAACTCGATGACGCTGGATGCGTACGGCCCGGTGAACTCCTGCGGATCCGCCCGCATCCCGACCTCCTCGAACAACTCCCGCGCCGCCGCCTCCTGCAACGTCTCGCCACCCTCGGCGGCCCCGCCGATCGTGAACCAGAACGGCTGATCCGGGCGCACGGGATCAAAGCCATAAAGCAGCAATACGCGGTCGTGATCGTCGATGGGCAGAGCACGTGCCGTGAAACGGCGCAGAGGGATCTTCGTCACGACAAACGAGCATAGGTGGGCCGGCCCCGAGGCACAGGAGGGACCGCGCCGCCCTCGTACGAGAACGCCGCGCCCTGCCGTGTGCCCCGGGTATCTCCGTGAACCTCCGGGCGCCTCAGAGTCCTCGATGCCCCGGTATGCCCTTCGCCGCCACCGGAGCCGTCGCGCCTCCACGCCCGCGAACCAGCTTCCACGCCCGCGAACTAGCGGTAGTTCACGAACTGCAGGGCGATGTCCAGATCCTTACCCTTGAGCAGCGTGATGACGTCCTGAAGGTCATCCTTCTTCTTGGAGCTGACCCGAAGCTCCTCGCCCTGAATCTGCGCCTTGATTCCCTTGGGTCCCTCGTCGCGGATCATCTTGGAGATCTTCTTCGCGTTCTCCTGGTCGATGCCCTCCTTCAGGCTGACCAGCATGCGGTACTCCTTGCCCGACAGCTTGGGCTCGCCCGCATCGAGAATCTTCAGCGACAGACCCCGCTTGACCACCTTCTCCTTGAACACGTCGAGTGCGGCGTTCGCCCGCTCCTCACTGTTCGCCTTGATCTCGATGTTCTCCTGACCGGACCAGCTGATGCTCGCCCCCGTGCCCTTGAAGTCGAAGCGGTGCCCGATCTCCTTGACCGTCTGGTTCAGAGCGTTGTCGACCTCCTGCCGGTCGATCTTGCTGACGATGTCGAACGACGAATCAGCCAAAACACCCATCCTCTCAACTGCGGAAAGCACTATCCGGATCCCACCGGTACGGCGTACGCCACGGCACGGACCCAGCGCACGAGCCTAGCCAGCATCGGCCCACGGCGCAGGCCCCCAGCCCGTTGCCC